>CAYQMZ010001247.1:761-1513 GCA_964418725.1 uncultured Pirellulaceae bacterium | reverse complement strand
GCCCTCTGCGGTGCCGTAAAGCACTGCTACCAGCCCAGCGTTTGCTTTTCGGCTGACAGTTGCGCCAGGAGTTCCGATTGCCAAATCGTCAAACCCGTCGCCATCGAAGTCACCAGCCGCCAGCGTTGTGCCGAACCCTCGAACGTTTCGCTGTCCGAGTACCGTTTCGGCTGACCAGAGTTGGTCGGTGCGTGGGCTAGACCGTCCTTCCTGGTTGTAGAAAATGGCCACTGCCCCACGACCGTCTTCTCCTGGTACGGCAACAGCCAGATCTAGTAAGTCGTCAGTGTCGAAGTAACCTTTGGCGAGCGCGGCGCCGAATTGATCGCCGGTTTCGGATTCACCTTGGACGCCCAAGCTCCCCTGGTGTTGATAGACGATGTTGCCAGAGAGATTCAGTCGACACTCCAGCCTCTCAAAGCGTCTATGTCCGCCCTGCTGCCTGCGACGGCGGTGATGAGAGGTGGAATGCATGTCGAGTTCCGTTGCGGTTTGTCCGCGTGTGCTCTGCTGTACAAACGCAGTTCGAACGCACATCGCGTTTCGACTCGAGAAATCGGGCAAGGCATCATCCTACTCGCCGTCGTTCGCTCGAAAAGCCACAACATACAATCTGCGGAAATGAATTGTTGTCGGCGGCATCTATTGCGCGTTTGGGGGCCGGCGACAATGTTCGCTGCTTGCAAAAATTGACGCTGGCCGCTGTTCAATTTGCGAAACGATATTGGCTAATCGTCCTCGAACGTCAGGAT
>CAYQMZ010001247.1:0-751 GCA_964418725.1 uncultured Pirellulaceae bacterium | reverse complement strand
CGTAACCCGCATTGATTGCGCCCGCTGAATTGTTCATCAGTTGCGTCAGGCTGTCGGTTACCAACACGTCATAGGACACGTCGGGACCGGCGTTCACGATCTCAAGGTCGAACGTCAGGATGTCGCCAGGCTGGCAGTCCAGGGCGCGGCAGATGGCGTCGAGTGTGGTGAATCGAACTGCCTTCGCTTTTCCGGTTTTTAAGATGGAGAGATTCGCGAGCGTGATGCCCACTTCGTTCGCCAGCTCGGTCAGGGTTATTTCGTTTTCCTGCATGACGTTCGATAGGTTGATTTTGATCGTCATAGAGTTCTCATTGACCGAACGTAGAGGTGTTTTGGCCGGGGCCCTGTTGCACGCGAGAGGGTTTGTGATGCGACACGTGCGGAATTGGGGCGGTCGCTAAATCGTCAGTGATTGATCGTCGCGCATGTTCGATCCATGACGGAATACCTCAGAGAGAACAATCACGGCGATACCGACCGTCAGTAGCCCGGCAGGAAACTGTAGTCGACCATCAAGGTTGAACCCGGTTGGGACCACCATTGAATCCGCGTAGCCCGATATCGCAAAGCCTCCGATAACCTTGGCGGCGGCAAAGACGAGGATCAGGACACCTATTGTCCGGACGCGTTGAGCATTCTCCGCGACGAACGGATCACGCTGTTCCATGGTCCGGACGATGTCTCGCAACTGCTTCACAAAGAAGAGACTGATACCAAAGATTGGTAGGGCAAACACCAACGCGAGCAC
>CAYQMZ010001246.1:0-1516 GCA_964418725.1 uncultured Pirellulaceae bacterium | reverse complement strand
ATCAGCCCCCCGATGGCCAGCATACGCATGGCCATGATCAGCCAGTAACGCAGTCTCGCCATGCTTTTCTGCAGCTTCTTGGCATCCAGTAGGAACATCATCGCGCCCCAGGGGATGGAGCGATGCCGCTGGCGATTGATGAGGTGGATGATGATCGGCAGCAGAACCAGAGGTAGGCCGAACAGTAGTAACGGATTCAGAAACACGCGGTCGCCCCTACTAATTTCTGCCTAGTAAGAAACGAGCGAGAACCTGATCGTAGGGTTCGTCGAGCGATACACGGTGATAGTCGATCCCTGCCTCGGTCACGACCTGCTTGAGTTCAGCTAAGTAGTTTGCGAGTGCCTTTTGGTACTCGTCGACGATTAACGGTGGGTCGGCCAGGATGTGCGAGTTTCCTTCGAGGTCAAGGAAGCGTATGGGCCGATCGAACTCGAAATCGACTTCGGTGCGATCTAGAAGATGAAATACGGCTACGTCGTGCTTGCGGAATCGGAGATGCTGAAAACAGTTGCTCAGTTCATTCGGTCTCACAAAGAGATCGGAGACGATCACGATCAGTGCACGCTGCGAGATGCGTTCGGCGGCTTCATGAAGCACTTCCGCTAGACCGGTTTCACCAGCAGCTTCGGCGTGCTCGAGGCTATCCAATACGCTGCGAAGGTGAGCCGAGTTTCGTTTCGGCGGAATCTGCGTGCGAAACTTCTCTGCCGCACAATAGAGGCCCACCGCATCACCTTGGCCGGATGCAAGGTACGCCAATGTGCCGGCAATTCGCCGAGCGTAATCGAGCTTGCTGTCGGTGCCTCCGTCTGGCTTATAGTTCATCGAACCGCTGGTATCGACGATCAAGCAAAGTCGCAGGTTGGTATCCGCCTCGAATTCCTTGATGTAGAAACGGTCGCTCCGCCCGTATGCTCGCCAGTCCAGTCGCCGTGTGTCGTCGCCGGGGACGTATTTTCGGTACGACGCGAACTCGACGCTCGAGCCACGGATGGGGCTGCGGTGCTTACCGGCGACGTTCCCAAGCATGGGAATGCGAGCCTTCAGTGGCAGCGGGGCGAGGCGTCCGAGGACTTGGGGATCGAGAAATGAACGCATAGGAAAACTTGGTGAGTTAGTTGCGACGCATGGAAGAAGCACGAGTGCGGTCTGATGAACTGCAACGGGCGAAATGAGTCTGCGTGCCTTATGTGTCCATCTCTTTGACAAGTCGTCGAACCACGTCCTTACTGGTAACGCCTTCGGATTCTGCCGCGAATGTCGTGATAACACGGTGTGTCAGCACGGGCTCGGCCACCTCTTCAACATCTTCCAAGCGAACCATGTAGCTGCCTTGCAGTGCCGCGCGTGCTTTGGCACCCAAAATTAGATACTGTACCGCTCGAGGTCCGGCTCCCCAGCCAACGAGTGGCTTCAACCAGTCTGGTGCATCGTCAGATTTGGGGCGAGTCTTTCGCGTTAGGTCCGCTGCGTATTCGTAGATGTGATCTGGTACTGGAACACGTCGCACTAA
>CAYQMZ010001245.1:509-1530 GCA_964418725.1 uncultured Pirellulaceae bacterium | reverse complement strand
CGTGGCTTACTTGGTCTCGCGTTCCACCCAGACTTCGCTTCGAATGGAAAGCTCTACGTCTACGCGTCACAGAACGGCGGAGCCAATCATCGATCGCAAGTCTTTGAGTACACAGCAGCAGACCCGATGGCCAGTAACACGGTCGATGCCAGCACGCAGCGATCGGTTCTTCGATTTGACCAACCCTTCGGAAATCACAACGGAGGCTGGATCGGTTTCGACCCTACCGCGGTTGGTGAGGAACGCAACTACCTCTACGTCGCAACTGGTGACGGAGGCAGCGCTCGCGACCCCCAAAACAACTCGCAAGACACAACCAACAACTTGCTGGGAAAGATCTTGCGGTTGAATGTCGACGGCGACGACTTCCCTGAAGACACGATTCAAAACTACACCATCCCAGCGTCCAATCCTTTCGTTGGTGAGTCGGGCGACGACGAGATCTTCGCCTTTGGATTGCGAAACCCATGGAGAAGCAGCTTCGACCGCAACACGGGCGACCTGTGGATTGGTGACGTCGGGCAAGGCCAAATTGAAGAGATCGACGTGTTACCCAAAGGCACATCGGGACAGAACTACGGTTGGCGAGTGATGGAAGGTAGCCGCTGCTTTGACACCGGTGACACTCGCGACGGAAACGTAGCCTGTTTCGAACCATCGCTCACTGATCCCGTCTATGAGTACGGTCACAACAACGGCGAGTTTGGTGGCTTCTCGGTCACAGGCGGGTACGTGTATCGCGGTCCAGTCAGTGAGTTCCAAGGACAGTACTTTTTTGCAGACTTTGCGACCGGTCACATTTGGACCAGAGATCCAGACAGCGGCACCGTGCTAAATCGCAATGCTGAACTCGAAGCCAACCGAGGCCAAGCGAACAGCAGCGTTTCATCGTTTGGCGAAGATGCAGCAGGCAACCTCTACGTATTGAACTACGGCGGCAGTCTTTACCGCATTGATTCCACCAGTCGCGACGCGTTGTGGGACGGCGCCGCACCTGTAGGAACCGTTGGCGATGGCACGA
>CAYQMZ010001245.1:0-499 GCA_964418725.1 uncultured Pirellulaceae bacterium | reverse complement strand
AACGTTTGAGCCGGGTGACCATTTAATCCTGCGTGATGCTGAATTAGCCTCCACTGACTCCCTGCGCGTTTCGGCTCTCACGTTGGACAATGGGACGTTGAATATTCAGTCAGATACCGAGGTTGTATCGGGCAACATCCACGTTCCAGCGAATGCCCTGGGCGGCATTGCCGTCGCGGAATCTGGACAACTCGCAGGGACGACGGGAACGATTCGAAAACTCGGCGACGGCGTACTCGAATGGACCGGCAGCAAAGCAACAGACACCCTACTCGCGGTCCACGAAGGCCGTGTCAAAATCAGCAGCGGCGGCGTTAGCGAGATTGCTGTTCGGGACCGCGGCACGCTCGACGTGCGGCAGGCACAGCTTCAAACCGAGTCCCTCTCGATCGATGACGGAGGCACTGTGCTGCTGGGATTGCTCCGAAGTGAAGAAGCTGGGTTCGTAACTCACCAAGCCACGTCTATCTCGGCAAGCGGAGCTATCGAAATCTTTGGG
>CAYQMZ010001244.1:0-1533 GCA_964418725.1 uncultured Pirellulaceae bacterium | reverse complement strand
CATCTGTGTAATTCGGTTTAACGGTCCTCACATTCTACGAAAGAAGTAGTGCTCCAAACCTGCGGCACAGCGCAGACTGCCGACGTACAGCCGGCCAACCACCAGAGCAGAAACAACACCAGCTAGCAGCCCGTGCGCCCGGAACGGGGAAAGACGCCCGCCGAGGCTGACTTTAACGGCTACGGAAGACGTCCGGGCCGGCCGTTGCGCATTACACCGACGGGACCGATTCTACCGATACGCACTCCACGCCTACCACACTGCCCACCTTGAGCTGGAGTTCGTTCGACGATGTCGGATCAGATCAATCGCACACGACAATACGTCCTGCAGATTTTTGCCGAAATGAACTCGAAGGACACGTCCCTGTGCGAGACCGTCTTGGTTCGCGACGGAGTCTATTGCGGCCACCGATTCAGTTGCGACGACTTCAGTGCCGTTTGGTTTTTTGAAGAGAATCAAATCAAAGTCTACGACCACGATCGAAAGCTCCTACGTGTCGAGACCCTAGGTGAAGAACCGCTTCGACGGGCGGCGTAACCAGAGATCTTGTCCGCAGTGAATCGGATAAGCCACGCATCGCGAGCGATGTCACCTCACAACGACTCCCGGATGGATTGGTTACTCCACGACCCGGTGTTGGAATTTCGCAACATCTAACGGGCTCCCTAACAGCAGGCAACGAGACATGAGGCCGCGTGGGGAATTGTTTTAGCTCAATCCGCCGCCTCGGAATTCGCGACCGTCTCGTCTTGAGACGAGGACGTACGGCGAGCGAAATGCCGCGAAAAGAACCACCTGTGCGTCACTTTCTTGAGCATTCGGAAAATTTGCGGCTCCCGGCCGGAAACTGGCGTTACCAGTACGCGACGGAATCGCCCTTCTAAAGTACGGGGACATCAGGCTCGATTCGCTGGTAGAAAAGCAAAGCTTTCGCCCGTTTAGAGCCTTACACCCAATTCACCTGTCGATTCCGACAACTACGAAACATGCATCCCGATGTTGGCGCGCCGTTCGCACGTGCCTGGGCATGTTTCCGAAACTGAGGTACAGAACATGTTCAGCTTGGCACAACAAGGCTCCGATTCCGCCGTGCAGCCAGCGGAACTAATCGCCCAAATTCGGAATGGCGAGGAGTCGCAGCTAGGCGAGCTGCTGACTGTCTATCGAAACTACCTGAACGTTCTCGCGAATTCCCAACTCGATCGCAAGCTGCGAGCTCGCGTCAGTCCTTCCGACGTTGTCCAAGAGACCATGCTGGAAGCGCATCGTGACTTCCATCAGTTCCGCGGGCTATCGGAAAGAGAATTCGTCGGCTGGCTGCGCAAGATTCTCGTCCACAATCTCTCGAGATTGATTGACCGCCACGTGAAGGCCGGTAAGCGTGACGTTCGGCGGGACGTACCACTGGCCAAGCTCTTTGCATCATGTGACCGATCGGCCATGAACCTGGAAGCCAGCCTGGTTGATAATCAGAAGAGCCCAAGCACAGACGCACAGCAACGCGAGCGAGCCGTCATCCTTGCGGACGTC
>CAYQMZ010001243.1:0-1534 GCA_964418725.1 uncultured Pirellulaceae bacterium | reverse complement strand
GCGTGAGGGACCATTGATGGTTGAAGCAGCGCGTCGCTACGGTCGCGTCGTGTCTGGCGGCAGCCAACGGGTGCTGAACGATTATCGTCAGATTGTTGACCCTTGTTGGGGTGGTGAGCTTGGCGAGATCGAAGCGATCAACGTGAACGTCGATCCACTTTCGATGCACTGCAATCTGCCTGAAGAAGCCGTGCCGGACACGATTGATTGGGATATGTGGCTTGGCCCAGCTCCATGGGCTCCGTACAACAGCAAGCGATGCGACGGAAACTTCGGCACTAGAGGCGGAAGTTGGCGTTCATACATCGACTACTCCGGTGGCGGTATGACCGACTGGGGCGCGCATCACTTCGGTGGTGCCACGTTCGCAATCGACGTCCGCGACATGCAGCCGACCGACATCATCTTGCACAACGAAGACGGCAAGCAGTGGGTCGAGATGAAGTACGCAAACGGACGTGCCGTCACTCATAACCGACCAGGTTGGGGCAACATGGAAGTTGTTGGCACAGCAGGTCGATTGAAACGCGGCAAGAATGAGTCGATCCAAGAACTGTCGGGCAACAAGCGTGACCCGAAATCTGTTCCACTCTACAAAGGAACCGGCGGTATCTACGGTGACTTCATTGAGTGTGTGAAGACTCGCGAGAAGCCGTTCCGTGACATGGGATTGGCGATCAACTCCGTTGCGCTCAGCCACTTGGCGACGATCGCCTACAACCTTCAACGCTCGTTGAAGTGGGATCCAGCCGCACAACAGTTTGTGGATGACGAGCAAGCCAACCGCCTAACGGATCGTGCTCGCCGCGAACCATGGCAGGTCTAACGCTAAAACTCGCCCGCCGAACTCGTGCAATCACTTTCGAGTCGGCGTTCCCACCAACACAACAACGCACATAGAAGAACAGATGTTAAACAAAGCACTTCAAGTAATGAAAAGTTTGGATTACGGACAGGATGTAACCCTGCTGTCCGCAATCATGGAAGAGACGATTTCCGAGGCGAACGGCGATGCCGCGGCCACAAAACGAATCGAGCAAGGGTTGCTCGGCATCCTTCGCGATGACAAGGCGTCAACCAACGGCAAAGACTTCGCCTGCCGACAGCTCAAAATTGTTGCGTCGAAGGATTCGATCGAGACGCTTTCTAAGATGCTGGCTGACGAAAAGCACGGCCACATGGCTCGCTACGTCTTGCAGGCCATGCCCGACGGAGCGGCCGGAAAGGCATTGCTGGACGCATTAGGCAGCACAAGCGGCAAACTGAAAGCCGGTGTCATCGGTTCGTTGGGAGCTCGCCAAGAAGCTGGAGCCGTTGCTCCGCTGGCAGCACTATTGTCCGACAGTGATGCGACCGTTGCTCAAGCGGCAGCTCAGGCATTGGGGGCCATTCGCTCCAAGGAAGCCGGTAAGGCTCTCTTGGCAGCCAAGCCGAACAGTGCGGCAGTTGCACACGCGGCCGATGCGGCATTTGCCTGTGCGGAAAGCATGCTCGCAAGTGGCGACAAAGCCGGCGCGCTGATGATGTACAAGAC
>CAYQMZ010001242.1:0-1538 GCA_964418725.1 uncultured Pirellulaceae bacterium | reverse complement strand
GACGAAGTCCTGATGATCACGACGCTGACCGGAGCCGACGACCCCGTGCTGACGCAAGGCTTTCCCGTAGGTGCCATTGGCGGCCAAATGGGTGGCATGATGGGCGGTATGATGGCCGTCGAAGACGCCATTTCTCTGAAGCCCAAAGCCAAGGCTACCGTCAATGCTGAAGACTCATTCGATCTTGCTGACGAGGAAGCCGAGGGCATCGAAGCGAAGCGGATCACGCCTGCTAAGCGGAAGGCCACTGAGTCTGCACATGCAACTTGGAACCGTCACTTTGCTCGCGCTTGGGCCACCGAAATGGATGCGGCTCAAGAGCGTCAGATGTTCGCAGACGTTCGTCAGACGGTTCGTGAACTGACCCGTGAGAAGAAGTTCAACGAAGTGTCGGCACTGATCCAAGCAGCTCTTCGCAATGGCCAGTTTCAACCGTGGATGCACCAAATCCTAGGCATGGCCTTGCGTGCTACGAACGCAGACCGACACACGATCGAGCGTGCGTTCATGTCGACCGTGGACCTTTCAAAGAACCCCGACCAGATTGTCTTGGTGGCGTTGGAACTAAGTCAAAACGGTTTTGACGAACGAGCGATGCAACTGTATCGCGACATTGCGACGGCCTATCCGCTGCGACCAGCTCCATATATTCACGCGTTGGAGTCTGCGAAGCGGATTAAGGACCAAGAAGGCATTCGTTGGGCTTGCGAGCACATTTTGGCTCAGGCTTGGCCGGAAGATCAAAAGCACGTGTTCGAAAAGGCTGTTCGCACTGCCCGAGCAACGCTGTACGACCTGCAGAAGGCGGGAAAGACAGAAGAGTATCAGCAATTGGCCGATACTTTGAACAACGCTTTGTCTCGTGACTGTGTGGTCCGAGTAACTTGGACTGGCGACGCGGACGTTGACCTTTTGGTTGAAGAGCCATCGGGCACCGTTTGCTCATTGCAGAACAAGCGAACCACCGGTGGTGGCGTGATGCTGGGCGATTCCTTGCCTGAAGCGGACAAGCAGACAGCTGATGGTATTTCCGAGACATATGTTTGCCCCAAAGGCTTCTCGGGCGAGTACCACGTTCTGGTCCGTCGAATCTATGGCAAAGTAGCTGGCGGCAAAGTCACGGTTGAGATCGCGACGAATGTCAAAACGGAAGAAGACGGTACGACTGTCCGTCAGAATATCCGCAAGCAAATCGATCTAACGGAAAAAGACGCGATGATCACCTTCAAACTTGAAGATGGTCGACGCCAAGAGCCGCTAGATGAACAAATCGCTGCGAACACGGCAGTGCGTCAGATCAAAGAGAATCGAGCAGTTCTGGCTCAACAGTTCGATGCCTTGGCAGACGAGCGGGTTGACGCGGCAAACTCCCTATCGGAGCTGACGCTGCTGAGAACACGTGACCCACGACAAGCTGCTCGTGTGAACGCGGCTCTTCGAGGTCGCGGTGCGGTTGGTTTCATGCCTGTCGTTCAGCCATTTCCAGAAGGTACGTCGATGTCGGGTAACGCGGTTATTTCCGCTGATCGACGCTACGT
>CAYQMZ010001241.1:0-1548 GCA_964418725.1 uncultured Pirellulaceae bacterium | reverse complement strand
GTCTTGGCTCGACCAGTTTCAGGAAACTTGCCGGCTGTATAGTGCACCAACGGTAGTTCGCCCCATTTCGCGAAGGACGTGAACTCCTGGTACGTCTTACCGTTTTCGTACATGAACGATCGCCAAGTTCCCCACTCCGTCTCCTGAATCCGATAGTCAACCGAGACCGGAAGATGGTTGACCAACGTCTCTGGTGTTTGATACGGATTAGTTTCGCTGGACGACATCCGGTGCTCCCGCAATGCAAACTACTGACCTTACTAGCCACCGGATATTGCATTCCAAATGTAGGCCGGATCCAGCAACCCTTATACGGCGTTGGATCTGCAGTCGATTTTTATTGACGGCTGCGGCTCTGCCCAATCGACCTGAGTCCGGCCTACGTGCGGGTCCGGGCTAGAGAGTATTCGCTCGGATTCTTCGGTTCGCAACGCAAATCCAGAATCGAAGATCAATGATGAGTCAGCAAACGTGTCGGCAATCACGGCTCCCCGCGACTGTGCGAGACAAACCAGTGTGGTGGCAATCAGGAGCGAGAGTCAGCTTCTACCAGCTGTAGGCAAGCTGCAAGAAGAAGCCTTCCAGCAACAGGTCGCCGGACGCTGCACTGTACGCGGTCTCTTCGATGTCGTCGGTAAACCGCACGCGGTCCCCGATGCCAGTCCAGATGTTCAAATCGTAACCGGCGCGTACTTCGCATCTGCCTAGCGACTTTGCCAGTCCAATCCGCGTTTCGAAATTGAATAGCGGCTCGACATATTCGTCCTCAAAATCAACAAGCTGCTCGGCACCATTCAAGTTGGTTTCAACTCGAGTGTTGCGAATGTTGCCGTACAGGGCTGCAAAGGAAGATCGCCCGAAGATGAACCAGCCTGATCGCAGTCGCCAATGGCCTTCTGTACCGAACGCGACGCCGAAGGCGTTGACATCCATGCGGTCTTCGATCGTACCATTCACGAAGTCTCGTCCATCGAAGAATGCATCCAACTCGTTAACAATTGTCGCCCAGCGAAGGCCACCGAAGATATCGAAGCTCTGATACTCACGATCGACTACACGCGTCGCGGCCGTAATGTCATACGTGGCGTAATCCAAGGTTGTCGTCGCGGTTGCGATGTCCGCCTCTTCCGGTCCACCAGGGTGGCTTAAGGTCGAGAACAATTGCCCAACGCCTCCTGGTCGTTCGACTGTGGCCACCCCGGTACTCGATGAGAAGTAGGTGTACTCAACGCCGAGCCCCCAGCCCATGTCGGTCATGTGGCCAAGCCCAACGCGAAACCCTGGGTCACGATCAAATTCAACACGGTGAGTCCGACCGGCACCGATCGCCAACGACGAGCCGTCTTCGGTTGAGGCATAGTCAACCGAACGAAGATGCGGCTGCCAGTAGAGAAGGTCCGCGCGAAACCAAGTCGACGGACAACACGCTTCCGCATCCGACGCGACCTCGTATCCTTGCTCCTGAGCAAGAGCAGATAGCTGAAAGCAACACAGCAGTAAGGTCGCAATAATGGATCGAACGCGCATAACCTAAAAATCCCTAAGAGG
>CAYQMZ010001240.1:0-1552 GCA_964418725.1 uncultured Pirellulaceae bacterium | reverse complement strand
AGCCAGCGAACTCGGACATAAATCGTGCACGGACGTTCTTGATCGAGTCGTAGAAGCTGCGGTAATGATTGAGTACACGTTGGCCAAGTTCTGAGGGCTCTACAACCTTCTTGGAACGCCGTCCGAATTCACCTAGCAGGGTAAAGAACAGTGAAAATGGGATTCCCCACCCAGGTCCAACGCTACGTAGTCGAGATCCACGTACACCGCGACGTTCGGAATCATTGAGCACTTCAACCGGTACGCTGGCGATCGCTTTATCTAGCTCGCTGCGCCAACCACCGACAAGAATCTTTGCCTCTGACAGAATGGACTCGTTTTCACGTCCCAATGCTGCATCAACCAGTGAGGCTGTCAGTTCCCGTTTTCGAGAATCGATATTGCGCTCTTTGGCTTTGCGGCGGTGTTTGTCTTCTTTAAAGCCTTCCAGCATGGATTCGACTTTGCTGAATCGTTCACACTCGTTGGTTTGTGCCTGGTTCGCTCTGGCCTGGTACACCGACAATGCCGCAATCGGGAACATCTGTTGCGAGTCAATGTCCAGCTTGCTGTTGACCTTGAGTTTGTCGTTCAGGTCAACCAATAATTCGGAAATGACACGGTCTGTGTCGTCGCCGTATCGATCCTGTAGTCGGTCGACCTTGTTAAGCATGACAAAGATGTTTCGCGGGTCGTGGTCCAGCGTGCTGAGTAGTTCATAGAGACGGCGGTCCGCGTATTTGACGTCGTCCACAACTACCAGCAGTACGTCCAAGTAGGGCAAGTACTTGCGGATGATGTGCGTATGCGAAACTTCGGCGGAATCGAAGTCAGGGAAGTCGAAGAGCACGACTTTGTCCATTCCTAAGTTGTCGTGTAGGACTTCCGGTTGGGCGAAGTGCTCGCTTGGGACTTCGCCAGGCATTTCGGTATTCACGTGACGATAGACAATGACACGATCCGTCGTTGGACGTCGATCACTGCTGCGAGACACTTCCTGCCCGGCCAGCGCGTTGATAAAAGTCGACTTGCCAACGCCCGTGCCGCCCACCAGACCAATCAGAATGGCGTCATCCAGCGATTCTTCTTGCTGCGTAACGTCTCGCCATGTCTCAAGCAGTTGTTGTCGCTTCTCAGCGGCTATTAACTTGGCATCTTTGTTGTCGAGATACGTTCCGATGCCAGCCCAGTCTTTGGGTTCGGAGCGAGCGGAGTTGGAAGTCGTTTCGGTTGTCATCGTGAGCGTGGTGCTGTCTGGGGATGCCAAGTGAGTTGGTGCGGGCGAGCGCTGATGTAAAAAGGATCAGTCGCTGCTGTTGTCGAGGGCTTTCGGATCGGGTCGCGAACTGGACGTGATTTCGGAGGACGAGTCGTCTTTCCCAGCAGAGTTTCCGATTGCTGAATTGATCCCCTGGAAGTGCGCCAAAATCCTGTCGATCTGAGGGCGTGAAGCACTTATCTCGTTTAGGTGATGCTCGAGGTCGTCTAGGCCCTTGCAGCTGTCGTCCAAGAAATCAACGAATCGTTTTTTCGCTCGTTGCAGTAACTCCGCGAGCGAGCGTTGGTGTTCTTG
>CAYQMZ010001239.1:535-1554 GCA_964418725.1 uncultured Pirellulaceae bacterium | reverse complement strand
GGATAGCGGCCAGGTTTGGTCGTACAGAATCGAGTCGGACGGAAAACTAAGCTTGGCCGAAAAGTCGGACGTGGGCGTGCAACCGTGGTGCGTGCTTGCTATTGATGCTCCCGCATTTCCGCAAGCGAACAAGTAAGCCTCTGAATTCGGTGACGACCAACGAGCAACGAAACCAGAACGGCGCAGAGATTCGCAAGGCTGGTTGGACATGGTTCGGGAACCGTATTGGTGACGCGGGTCAGCGAGTCCGCCTCTCCCAAACGGCGGAAGTCTCGCGTGAACAAAAGAAAGTCATCGAAGTTGACTTGTCCATCACAGTCGACGTCGCCGGCCACATTTTCGGTGCCGAAGTTCTCTGAGAGCAATAGGAAATCTGTGAATGAAATTCTTCCGTCTCCGTTGAGGTCACTGCCCGCACAGGTTGGCGGAGCCGGGGCGACGTCAATAATCGGAGGAGTCGGCGTCAGCGAGGATCCAAATGACGGTGTGGCTGGATCAAAAATAGTAACGTCGTACTCGTACCGACGACTGTTGCCGCCTTGACGTATTCCGTCGATCGACACACGCGCAGTCAGGTCGTTTTCCAGATCTCTGTTCCCGCCGATGTGTTCATTGAAATGCCATACCAGAGTCGGATCGCCGAACCCATCACGAACTGGCTCGATGTTCACGGGGACCTCAGTTCCATCGAGCGAAACCGTAACACTTGCTTGCCGGAAATCGGCATTCGGCAGTGAAAAGGACCAACGAGGGTATACGACTGAATTGGGAACAAATCCAGCCGGTGGCCATGCGATGTACTCATCGCGGGTATCGGGGCGCGGATCAAACGTTCGACCGTCGAATACCCAGATGGCATTTGCGGCCGGCATGAATCCCCGACGCGGAACGTCGCCTGTTCCCATCTCTTGCGTTTGCGGGTGCAGCAGCCAACGGCGGTGTCCCACAAAGTAGTTTTCTCCGCCGGGATCCAGCATATAGCGAGCTACCGCGCTGGGACCGTGTGTACCAAGCAACAG
>CAYQMZ010001239.1:0-525 GCA_964418725.1 uncultured Pirellulaceae bacterium | reverse complement strand
TCGATACGAATGTTTTTACTCATCAGCAACGCAGCTTCTTGTGCTTTCGCATTGAACTCGTCGGATAGTTCAACCGCCGCCGGGACACCGGCCATTGCGCGGAAGTAGTTGATCTGCGTTTCGACTGCATCGCGGTAAATATCACTCGTGCTGCCGGGATCGCAGGACGTATGATCTCCTGACCAGTCGATTTGTGTTGACGAGGTCTCCAGGAAGTACTGGTTGAAGAATTGCCGTGAATCTTCTCGATCGTGCACGTCTACTTCTAAGCCAGGGTAGGCAGCGGACACGAAGGCAAGCCAAGCGAACAACGCGCGAACGCACGCGTACCAGTGCGGAGCCGAACGGCTCGACAGTCGAACGTCAATCAATGATGCAACCTCAGAGAACCCAGCAAGAAGCCGGATGTTAGTCGTTGGTTGTGCGATTACGACCCCCTAACTGACGTAACCTGCCACTCGTTTCTGCTAATCTTTTGTGGGCTGTCGGAGAGAACCGCTGATGAGGTGACGCCGAGTGTAGTAG
>CAYQMZ010001238.1:0-1558 GCA_964418725.1 uncultured Pirellulaceae bacterium | reverse complement strand
TTTAACCAGGTACGGCCGCAGCTCGTCGTCGGACTTCTCAAGAATTTCTTCAATCGACTTGCGTAAAGAAATACCGTTCGACCACGCGGATTCAAAAGCGACGCAGAATTCGTCCAATTCCAGACGACGTGTTCGGCTAAGTGGTAGATCGTTAGGGCGAATAGACTCGACGCTTGCTGACGAATCGCTTTCAGCATTTGCCCCGGTGCTACTGCCTTGATTCACGACAGCTCCTCGGTCCAGATAGCTCGGATCATGTCCAGTCTCCGCTGGATTGTCCTTCGCGAGCAGCACAATTGCTCGGCAATCTCTTGATTCGTATGGCCCTCAACTTTTAGTAACGCGACGAGTTTTAGGTCGCGATTTTCTAACATGCTCAGAAGGCGACCACACTCTTCTTTCATGATCGCACGGGTCTCGGGGCCGCCGTCCGTCGTGGCAACGGAACCAAGGACTTCAGCTCCATTCGCAATTCTTGAAGTCCCGCCCCGACGAAGTCGGTTTTCGTGAGCAGCTCGTTTCCGGGCCTTGTTCACCGTGATTACCGAAAGAAGCCGCCAAAGCTGGTCGCGATCCAACACATCGTCGTAACGCCCTGCCTCAAAGCCATCACACAACGTTGTGAAAGCGCTGATCGCGACATCCTCTTCGTCGTAAACCGAGTGCGGAAAACGGTCCACCACAGTACGGGCGGTTTGACACATTTGACGCTGCAGAACAATCCAGAGACGGTCCGCAGCCGAACGATCACCGTCCCGGAGATCATTTATCCAACGCGTTACAGATACAAGCGACATCAACCATTCTTCTCTTAGGTACTCAACACCTATTCGACGCGAGATCATAATCGACGATCATCATGTTTTCTACGGCTTGCCGAACATTTGCTACATCGAAATGCAGTGAATTGCCGTAGGAATTGCTCAACGAACACGAACACGAACACGAACACGAACAGCGATGCTGCATTGCGCCCGTTAGCGTTGGATTGCCTGAATGAGTCTATCTTATAAGAGACTGAAATAGTGCCAGGCGTCTTGCCACCGACCATGAACGGCGCATAAAGGTCCATCCGGGTTTCGTGTGGGTTCTGTAGAATTGTCCGCTAAGGAGAATACCTATGGAAGACCGCGATCTTTATCAGCAGATCCTTGGGCTGGAATCCCCTTGGACGGTTCGAGAGGTCCAACTAGACACGGAGCGGGAGCAGATCGATGTGTTCGTTGCTCACGCTACCGGCACGAAGTTTTGCTGCCCAGTTTGCGACAAGGCACTGAGTATCTACGACCATTCAGATGAGCGTTCCTGGAGGCACCTTGATAGCTGTCAGTACAAGACGGTCCTTCATGCTTCGATTCCTCGGGTGAAGTGCCCGGAACACGGCGTGAAGCAGGCCAACGTACCGTAGGCCGAGAAGGGCAGTCGCTTCACGATGCTCTTTGAGAGGTTTGCGATCGATGTGTTGCAGGCGACGCAGACTGTCAAAGGCGCTCGGGCGATCCTTGGGCTGAGCTGGGATCAAACCTGGAACATCCTGCATCGCGCAGTTGGTCGAGGT
>CAYQMZ010001237.1:0-1567 GCA_964418725.1 uncultured Pirellulaceae bacterium | reverse complement strand
ACCTAAAGTTGACCATGGATCTGACGCGAGTGAACGGAGTACCCGTTAGCGACTCGGCATTGAATTTCCGACCGGGCGATGACGGATTCTTGCTGCGTACGCAGTTGCAATGGAAGTTCTAATGCAAGTCATCGGTGAGTAAGGAACGCCATACTTACAAACTTCTTACAAGGTCTTTACATCTAGCTGACCAAAGACGGAGCTCCGTTTCGTATCGTTGAGATGTCTTTGCCGCCCTGTTCAGTGCGGCCAACTTTCTCGCGAACGGAGCTCGATATGTCCTTGGGAATCACTCGTTGTGTCTTCTTGTTGCACCTGCTGGTGCCCTGTTTGGTCGCTGTCGCCGACGGCCCTGCGGAGAACGCTGCCGCTGATTCGGTAGTGCTGGATTGCTCGATGGCTAATCCGGTGATGTTGGCTGATAAGAAACAGACGACGTTCTTAAAGGTTGGTCTTACCGGCGGTGCGATGCGGGAGGGCGAGCGGCCGCCCGTAAACGTTGCGTTTGTGATCGATCGTTCTGGCAGCATGCAGGGCCAGAAGATTGCGAAGGCAAGAAGTGCAGCGATCGCCGCGTTAGACCGGCTTGGCAAAGAAGATATTGCGTCGGTGATTACTTACAACGATGGCGTCGAGGTGGTGCTACCTAGCACGAAGTTGACGGACAAAGGACAGGCGAAGGCAGCCATTGCAAATATCATCGCCGGCGGCTCTACCGCCCTCTACGCTGGAGTTCAGAAGGGTGGCGAGGAAGTCTGCAAATTCTTGGACGAGACTCGCGCGAATCGCGTGGTGCTGCTGTCGGACGGTCACGCGAACGTGGGGCCCAAAACGCCCGCTGAACTGGAAGCGTTGGGCACTGAGTTGCTGAATCGGAAGATCGCAGTGACCACGCTGGGCTTGGGGCTCAGCTACAACGAAGACCTGATGGCTAGGCTGGCACTTGGTAGTAATGGCAATCACCTGTTTGTTGAAGACGCTAGTCAGTTGGCGTCGGTGTTCCAACACGAATTCAACGACGTGTTGTCGGTCGTCGCGCAAGAAATCAAGATTGATGTGCAGGTGCGTGAAGGGATCCGGCCGGTTCGTGTACTTGGCCATGGGGCGGATATTCAGGGCCAAAACGTTTCGGTTTCATTTAACCAACTCTATTCCAACCAAGATCGATTCGTGCTGGTAGAGGTCGAGGTACCGGCGACGGTCGCGGGGGCTTCGCGCGACATCGCGGACGTGTCCGTAACTTACACGAACATGCAGTCGGAGGAGGTCGAAAAGTTGAAGGCTACGTCGGCTGTTCGCTTTTCGGGTGCGCTGGCTGAGTGTGCAATACATGCGGATGAAGAGGTAACAGAGAAGAAATTGGCGACGCAGTTGAGGGACCAAGGCAAGACTCGTGAGGCTCGAAGGTTGTTGGTTTCGAACTACCTGTTTCTGGGCGAAAATGCAGATGTGCTTCAGTCGGACCTGCTTCGACAACAGACTTTGCTGAACATCGAACAAGCAAACAATCTGGGCCAGCAGGACTGGAGCCGAACACGCAAGCTGATGACCCGCGACAACGCTGCGG
>CAYQMZ010001236.1:0-1575 GCA_964418725.1 uncultured Pirellulaceae bacterium | reverse complement strand
AGGCCTTTTTATACCCCACAAGTATTTCGTGCTAATTGTGCGAACAGAATCAATCTCCATCCGTAAATTGCTCGGCTCAATTCATGGAGGAGAAATTGATGGTCGAACAATGGGTGGCAGAAGAATTCACATCACTTGATCTTGGAGACGTTCGTCTCAATCGGCGCGTGAAGCAATTTGTTTCGCAGGCTTCCGGTATCGGTTCGTCAAATCCGGACCGTTGCCGATCGGCGAGTAGCCTGAAAGCACTCTATCGGATGACCGACAACCCGAAAGTTGACGTTGGGAAACTGTTCGAAGCCCACAATGACGCCAGCATCGAACGATGTTCCTCGCAGTCGCTGGTCTACCTTGTCCAAGACACAACGGAGGTTGATCTCACCAAGCCTCAAAGCGAAATTGCGGGCGTGGGTTCAATAGGAGCAGGGAAACGCCGCGGCTTTTATTTCCACCCATCGTTGGCTGTAAGTGAATCTGGCATTCCGCTTGGGCAAGTCGACCAGTTCATCTGGACTCGCGATCCGAAGTCGCTTCAGTTGACGGCCAAAGAGCGTGCTGCAGAGCGACAACGGTCCTGTTTTGAAGAGAAAGAAAGCGCTCGTTGGCTGGAGATTTTGCAAAGCAATGAACAGCTTGCTCGCAGCCTTCCCCAGACTCATTTTATCAGCATTGCAGACAGCGAAGCCGACATCTTTGAACTGTTCTGTGAATGCGCAACTTTCCCTGAAAACTTCGACTTGATTATTCGCGGCTTTCGTCAGCACAACATCGTCTCTGCGATTGACACTGTAACAGGGCAGCCCATTGATGCATCTTCTGTTGACCAAGCGATGAAGCTTGCGACGAATCGATTCACGCGAGAGATTTCCGTCGGT
The DNA here is from genome assembly GCA_964418725.1 of uncultured Pirellulaceae bacterium. GTDB lineage: Bacteria > Planctomycetota > Planctomycetia > Pirellulales > Pirellulaceae > CAYNJG01. The sequence goes on along the minus strand of CAYQMZ010001236.1, from coordinate 700 downwards.
ACCCGCCCAGCCCCGGAAACTCCCGATGACAAGAAGAGAGTTCGAAAACAGGCTCGCACCGCCCGAGAAACGGTGCTGACAATTTCAACCGCCACGGCAACGTTGGCTGGCCCTCGCCGTCCTCGAGCCGGTCATTTGCCAAACGCGACGGTCAACGTCGTCATGTTACTTGAAGAGAATCCGCCTGCAGATGAACCGCCGATTCGTTGGGTGTTGTATACGACGCTGCCGATCGCTACCGAAGCAGAAGTCACGACAGTGATCGATGGTTATTGCCAACGTTGGAGCATTGAGCTGTATTTTATGACGCTCAAAAGCGGTTTGAAAATCGAAGATATGAAATACAAAACGTTGCCAAGGTACTTGAATGCTTTCGCCATGCTTGCGGTGGTCGCATGGCGTGTCGAGTACTTGAAGAACGCTGCGAGAGTCGAGCCGAACGCTCCTTGTTCAGAGTATTTTACTGATGAGCAATGGGTCCCGATTATGCTGTTTCAAACTCAAAAACCGGTCAACAAATCTGAACCACCCACGATAGCCCAGTTCATCAAAACGATGGCCATACTCGGCGGCTACATCAACAAACGTTCACAAGGTCCACCCGGATCAAAAACCATCTGGCGAGGCATGGCAAGGTTCGAAACCATCGTGCAAGCGTTCGCCGCATTCAAGCAGCTGACTTGTGGGGTATAAAAAGGCC
>CAYQMZ010001235.1:0-1579 GCA_964418725.1 uncultured Pirellulaceae bacterium | reverse complement strand
GACGCCTGGCCAAACGGCACAAGCGGGTACCAGCAGACCGCCTTCATACATCGTGTGTTTGTGCCCTCTGAATGGTCCGGCGGAAGCAACGCCTCTTTTCGTCAATTTGTCGGCTGGTCCATTGTCGCTGCAAAAGAAAAGAACCGTAGACTCCGCTAGGCCCAGTTCGTTCAGCTTCGCACGCAAGCGGCCAATTTGCTCGTCCATGGCCGTGATGCAGCCGTACAGATTCTGCCGGGCCGTTCCGTGCTTCTCATATCTCATGCGGTACTCGGGGCCCGCGACGACTGGTTCGTGTGGAGCGTGGAACCAAACGGTGGCGAAGAACGGCTCTGCTTTGTTCTCTTCGATGAAGGGAATTACGCGATCCATAATAATGCGACTGTCGTCACCAGCCATGTTCTCGGTAACTTCGAAGCCGTCTTGCACGTAAGGAGCTCCGCCTTTCCATGGCTCGCCCGGCTTGTTGCCCCAACTGGACCAGTTTGCGGGGGTTATCGTAGGCTCCCATGTTGGCACGGCACTCGTCGTCGCGAAGTGCGTATCGAAACCATGTTGTGAGGGTGGAGAATAGAAACCTCGGGAGCCCGCGTCTGATTCCTTCACCCAACCCAGGTGCCATTTGCCAAAGAAGCCCGTTCGGTAACCCTTCGACTTGAGCATCTCTGCGATCGTGATTTCACCAACTCGCATGCCGCCAGTATGAGCCGCGAGCACTCCGAAACGGAAAGGGTATCGTCCCGTTAGACAGCTACCTCGAGTCGGTGAACACAGAGGAGCAGATGCGTAGAACCGATCGAACCGGATCCCGGCGGCCGCCATTGCATCGAGATGCGGCGTGTGGATTTTCTCGTTGCCGTTGAATCCAACGTCGCCCCAGCCTTGATCATCACTCATGAGCAGGATGACGTTCGGTTTCTCCGCCGAGCGTGCTGGCGCGGTGTTAAATATCAACACGATCGCGAAGAGTGTCAGGCTGAGTAGCTTTCCGACGGCTAGGTGTTTCATCGTGCTTGGCTCCTTAGCGTTTCGATCAGGTAGGCCGTTGGCGACTTGTGTACATCCAATGCTCCCGGATAGGCCACCTCGCAAACTGTTCCAACGGATTCACAGTGCTCCTGAAGCTTCACGCCAAAGTTAGCCGTGTGAGTTGGATCCTTCGCGTTTTCGCCGAGTGCTGGGCGACTACCGTATCTGATATAAACGGGCGGATCGTCCTCTGTGACCAACGCGTACGGTGAGTACTCCTTGATCCAGGGCAGAATCGACCTGCGTTCCCTTAAGTACTGAGCGAAGTTTGCTTTTCCGAATGCATGGGCTCCATACTTACTGTTCGGCGTCCACTGCCTCATTTGCTGAGGGTCGAGACTTGTCTGTGCGTTCACAACTGCAGCACACCACAGTCGACTAGACTCGCGCGCAATCGGATCGTCGCTGCCAGCTTTTGCGAGATCGTCGTGGAACGCCAGCCACAAACTCGAGCAGGCTCCCGCCGATCCACCGGCGGCGCCGATTCGTTGTTTGTCGATGTTCCATTCGTTCGATTTCGAGCGAACAAACTGAAGTGCCTTCGCAGCAT
>CAYQMZ010001234.1:1178-1580 GCA_964418725.1 uncultured Pirellulaceae bacterium | reverse complement strand
CCCTACACTGGGACAGTGACTGGGCTGAGCTAGTGGATCCTGTCAAAATTGAGTGGGACAAATCGCTTGAAGGTAAAAAGAACACATACGGTCGGTTAGAAAGACTTTTGGACCGGCGTTATGTCGGTTCTGCTGCGTGCCCCTTCTATGCCGAACAACTTCTGAAACATCTTACTGACAAAAACCCCAAATACGAATTTGCGGCATACTCCGACCCTATCGCCCATCCTCGCCACTCGTATTGGCGAGCTCTCGTGCGACGGCCCAGTGGACGCCCCGTCCCTGAAGAAGACCAGTATCGTTTGCAAGACGAATCACGTGCTTTCTTGAAGCAGCTGGAATCGCAACATCCTGAGCGGCGAGCTGAATATCAAGCAAAAATGAAGGCTATCAGCGACCGAG
>CAYQMZ010001234.1:657-1168 GCA_964418725.1 uncultured Pirellulaceae bacterium | reverse complement strand
GAAATGGATCTTGCTTGTAGGCAACTCGGTATTTCGGCGAGAACAGCCGATGGCAGCTCATATGGCCAGACCGGATGCCTGGTCCTCTTTGTTGCATTGCTCTTCCTGGTTTCCGCATCATCGGTGTTAGCTGCAATCCAACTCTGACGACAGCCTCGCTTGCAGTAGATCCTGATAGCGTGTCTGCAGAATTGTCGGCTCTCGAATGCTGACGTTAAGCAGCACACTCGAACACGTCTCGTGTTTTCTCGCAGACCCACTTTCAGGCGAACTAGAGTCGCGGTCGATAGCCACGTTTTGATTTTGCTTGCGACAGTTCACTTAAGGCTTGTTCCGCGTCTTGGGCAGTGGAGGGCGACAAAACGGGACAGGTCTAATTGAATGACTTAGCCTTTTCCGAGACGGAAGCAGCTGAGTTTTCCGCGCGCCTTGAACCCCGCACGACTCTTGGCCCGAATCCATCACCGCGGAACGAGATCGCCAAGAAAGCCAAAGTAGATTCCAAGCGGAG
>CAYQMZ010001234.1:0-647 GCA_964418725.1 uncultured Pirellulaceae bacterium | reverse complement strand
GCCTTGGGGGACGTTCAAGATACAGAAATCGCAAGTGGTGGCGGCTAAGCCGCTAGATGACGCAAAAGCCTAGTTCCGCGGACGACAAGACGGGACAGGTCTATTCGAACGATTTAACCACCACGGCGGAACGAGATCGCCACGAAAGCCAGAGTAGATTCCAAGCGTAGGTATCCGTTTGAAAGTTCGGAAGGCGTCACGAAGCACGCATGGGAATGTCGCGGACTCACACCGCGAGCCCCAATCATCCGAAGGACGTGGAAATGCAAAGAATGCATCAACGATCAGCAAGAATTGCCTTGGTCAGATCGATCTGCATCGTTCTCGGATGCGTCGCAATTGGATTGCGAATCGTCGCTCAAGAACTTCCCACCACTGCTCAGGAGCCACTTGAGCTTGAGGTAGGTGGCGTCCTGCATAGCTTCCCCGGCTACTTTCCGCCGCAGGATTTGCGAGATGTCGCGGAGTTCGAATTCACGGCGATCACCGCGTCGCTGTACATGCCATTCGGTGTCTGGACGGATCCAACACGCGACCCAGACATCAGCAGTTGGGAACAAATCGTCGACTGGGCGGTTCAGCGAGACCTGAAAGTGCATGGACATTCGCTACATTACCCATCAGCCAATCTGCAACTAGATTGGTGG
>CAYQMZ010001233.1:0-1593 GCA_964418725.1 uncultured Pirellulaceae bacterium | reverse complement strand
CCACAAAGCCACGAAGTTGCGGACATTGAAGAGCTGGCCGACTGATCAAAGTAACCGTTTCACGCAAGCCGTCTCGGACGACGTGTCACCCTGTCGATTGATTCACAGTCAATCGAACATTTCAGCAAATGTTACCCACCCAAGCTAGGAGACTTCTCGCGTGATTGAAATTAATATCGAATACGAAGGCGATCTGCGCTGCCGCGCTTTGCATGTGCCTAGTGGCCGCGAACTATTTACCGACGCTCCGGTCGACAATCATGGGCAGGGCGAATCGTTTTCTCCGACGGATCTTGTCGCTACAGGCCTTGCCAGCTGCATTGCGACCATTATGGGGATCTACGGGGCGAAGCACGAACTCGATTTGTCGGGCCTCAGTATTCATGTTGAAAAGCACATGTCGACCGACGCGCCACGTCGCATTGTTCGGCTGCCGCTAACGATCGACATGCCCGCAGGGATGAGCGAGAAACATCGCGCGGCGCTAGAGAAAGCTGCCGCTCATTGCCCGGTCCACCAAAGCTTGGCCGCTGAAATCGAGATGCCGATGACGTTCCGGTATCCCGACGCCTAGCGAGTTTCGGTGGCCACTGTTTCAGTGAAGGTCAATTCACGGCAGCATAAACGAGTGGCTTTCGGCATAAGTTAGCGGTAGCGATCCTAGCTGCGGATCGTCCTCAGATACTTCTTGAACGCTGTCAGCCATTTGCTTTCAAAGCGATAGGGATTGACCACCATCGCGATCGTACGAGTCGGTTTGTTGCCGGCGAACGAACGATAAACCCGTCGATCACTCTGGTCCACGACCTGCGCCATTTTTGGCACCATGGAAATACCGTGGTCCAATGAGACAAGTTCTTGGACGGTGGCGAGCTGGCTTGTCCGCTCAATCGAAACGGGTTGCACTTGTTGCTGCCGGCAAAAAGTGGCAATGTTGTCCGACAAACAATGAGCTTCGTCCAACATGACGAACGACAGTTCTCTCACATCCGCAAGCTGAATAGACTTTTTCTTCACCAACGCGTGGTTGGGCGGCATCACCAGCACCAGTTCTTCTTCAAACAGTGTTTCGATCTCGAGGTACTTCGCCGAGATCGGTAGCGCTAAGATCGCTAGGTCGATGTCTCCGTGGCTACAACGTTTTAATAAGTTTTCCGTCGTGTCTTCTTGGACAATCACGGAAACGTCCGGATGGAGAGCCGCAAAGTTCTGAAGCATCGAAGGTAAGAAAAACGGAGCGATCGTTGGGATCACGCCCAAGCGGATGCGGCCGCTGTTGGCCGATTCCGTCAATTCCGTAAACGTGTCCTCCACCAAAGCCAGAATCTGCTCGGCACGAGTAACAAAAAGTTGGCCAAGGTCAGTCAGCGTGACCTCTCTAGGTTTTCGCTCGAATAGTGGCTGGCCAACCTGCAATTCCAGCTTTTGAATCGCCCGGCTTAGAGATGGCTGTGAAACACCCGCTTCCTCAGCCGCTCGAGTGAAGTTCCCAGCTCGTGCGACGGCTAGAAAATACTTCAGCTGTTGGAATTCAAGGTCGGGCAGCATTTTGATAGGCCGTTGCTGATGAAGGGAAAACATTCGCTACTAGCC
>CAYQMZ010001232.1:0-1599 GCA_964418725.1 uncultured Pirellulaceae bacterium | reverse complement strand
TTGCATTGTAAGCATCTGTAGCAGTTTTTATTTCAGCAACCTCATCCGAATCGACGTTCTCGATCAGTTTAAATCCACGTCTGAGGTGGTGTCGTTTTAGGTGGCCATGCGGGTGCTAAACTGGGATTATCCCAAGGAGCCCGTAGATGTCACGGAAGAAGCAGCCAAAGAAACAGACTCGCCGATCCTACGACGATGAGTTTAAAGCCGAAGCAGTCCAGATGATGTTGGATGGCCATTCGGCGCAGTCGATTGTAGAGCGACTTGGCATATCGGGGACCAATCTGCTGTATCGCTGGAAGAAGCAACAACTCGACGAGGCCGGCCCGGTCGGTGAAGTCTTGGATTCTCGCGTTCAAGAACTCGAAGCGGAATTGCGTCGCGTCGAGCGAGAACGAGACGTGTTAAAAAAAGCTTTGGTCATTTTCGGCCGCCAAGAGTAACCGAAATCTATCCGGTTGCTCAGAGCATTGTTGATGAAAAGATCGTATCGGAGCGAGAGGTTTGCGTGTTCCTGGAATTTGCCCGAGCGCCTTTCCAGCGGTGGAAGCAATTTGAGTTGTCACCGCTGGAGGAAGAAGACAAGAGAGTCCTGCCATTGATCGTAAAGAGTTTTCATGTGCATCGACGACGTTATGGTTCGCGTCGAATCATGGATGATTTGCGAGATCAAGGGTTCTCTCTTGGACGTCGAAGAGTGTCGAAATTGATGAAAATTGCCGGGATCTCAGCAATTCAACCGACGTCGTTCAAACCCAGAACCACCGAGAGCAAGCATACTCTGGGCTACAACGAGAACTTGATCATGAACTTCAAGGGGCCCAATGAATTGAATCGACTATGGGTCGGCGACATCACCTATGTACCGATCAAGGCGATCAAGTTCGGTTATCTGGCAGTTCTGATGGATCGTTTTTCAAGGAGAATTGTCGGCTGGAAGTTAGGCACCAATATGACCGAGCAGATCGTGATCACTTCGCTCCGAACAGCGATTCGGACTCGGCGTCCAGCGCCTGGTTTGATTCATCACTCCGACCGTGGCGGCCAATACGCCAGCAAGGATTATCGCAAGATGATGAAGCGAGCTGCCATGAAGCAAAGCATGAGCCGCGCGGGAGACTGTTACGACAACGCCTTCATGGAATCCTGTTTCGGAACCATCAAGACAGAACTCGAAATGACCGAATACAAAAACTACGACGAAGCACTCAAAGATATCCGAAGTTACATCCACTATTACAACTTCGAAAGAAAACACTCGGCTCTGGGGTATCAAACTCCAAGTCAGTTCGAACAAAACGCCTGTCTAAACTAAGAGACCGCATGGCCACCTAAAACGACACCACCTCACTAGTTTGTACGTCCAGAGGACGCGCAGACACTCATACGCCCCGTTGGAAATCCTTGGGTCCTTGGATTGGCGAAGCTCTGACAACTCGCGCAAAAGTGAGTCAATCTCGTGTCCATTGATTTCGGTGCCGCCTTCCAAGATTGACCGGAGCCGCGGCAGGTCGTGGCGCAGCCGTTGTGAATCAGTAAGCAGGCCGGCGAACCCCTGGCGGTGTTTTCTCTTAGCAGGCAACTGGAACTCCATTGATG
>CAYQMZ010001231.1:0-1603 GCA_964418725.1 uncultured Pirellulaceae bacterium | reverse complement strand
GAGCCACGCCACCCTCGACTGCCTGTCAGTTCATCTCCCAACCCAAGTGAATAGCTGGAATCCCAGTTCGATAGGTCGCCGCCAAAGGTCTTACTGGCATTGAGCGTGCCGTTGACATACAGGTTGCCAATACCTTCCCGATTGCGTGTGAACACCACGTGTGTGCGTTGTTTTTTTGCTGTTCCACGTTTGCTGACGAGCGACGGCAAACCGTTCGTAGAAGTCGAGGTCGTTCGCAGTCGAACATCGTACCGATTTCCGTCTTGCCCCAGTGTCAGATTTCGATGCGATGCGTCCTTGGACAAAGTGAAGATCCGTGCCGGTCCATTTTGACGCAAATCCAGTGGCTTCAGCCAAAGCTCGACCGACACTTCGCCCGTCCTCTTGATCGCGTTGCTCAACCCACGCGGCGCACTATTGCTGTGAAGAAGCGACTTACCGCGAACGGTTAGCGTTCCACCCTTCAACTTGCCTTTCGATGATTTACGGAACACGAGATCAAGGTTGGACACAGCCTCGGCAGACCGATTGCGAACAACGTTGTCATTGTCACCAGAAAAGTCGTAAAACGCCACGAGCCCACTGCTTACGCGAACAGGGTTGGGATTCTGGCCTTCGACACTTGCCTCTGGCTGAGCCCCGTGTCCAACGGACCAAGAAAGCGATAGCACGCTGCAGACAATGAACAGATAGCTTGTGACAAGGTTCTTCATGCCCGTATTGTCCGCACGGGACGAGTTCGATGCAACGCGTACCTTGGATACCCGCCATCGACAAAAGCGTTACCGAGAGAGTGCGGTGCGACACATTGTGATCGCTCTGCGGCAACTCGCGTGCAGTCCAATCGAGTAGTATGCTCAGCGTTATCAATCTCGAACTGAGCAATGCCAAACGGAGAGCCCGTCGATGCCTTGCCCCTTGCCGACGACTAGCAGTCCGATTGGCTGCAACCTGAAGGAGGCAACCATGCCCACACACAACACATTGCTGATTTTTACGATGATGGCTTGCGTATGCGGCCAACTCTTCGCGCAAGACAACTCGACCGACGAGCCACCTGAACTGGCAGTGATTAAGAACTACGTCGGTGTCTGGGATGCGGAAATCGAAGTCTGGCCGCAGGGACCAGATGCCCCGTCGACAAAGTTCAAAGGCGTCGAGACCAATCGGCCTTTCGGGAAGCACTGGATTGCCTCCGACTTTGATTCAGAATTCATGGGACAAACGATGTCGGTACATTCAATTGTTGGCTATGACTTGGACAAGAAGTCGTTGGTTGGCACCATTGTGGACTCAGGTCCCTACGCCGCCACCATGACGGGCAAGCTGGACAAAGAGGCCAAGTCAGTCACTTGGACGACAAACGGCAAGACTCCGACGGGTGCCCCAATTGTCCAGGAAACCGTCATTCGACAAGAAAGCGAGGACGAGCGAGTGCTGATCCTTTCAACGCCCGGAAAGCCAAAGGAGAAATTCTCCAAATTCATGCAGATCAAATTCGTGCGCCGAAAGACAGGAAACGCTTCATCCAAATAGCGTTTGGTCGGGTAGGTCTCATGACTCTCAATCCGTATGAACCGCCGCCGGACAACGATGAACTCGT
>CAYQMZ010001230.1:0-1609 GCA_964418725.1 uncultured Pirellulaceae bacterium | reverse complement strand
GTCGTGCTCCGAGACTTCCTAAACCAGCTGCATGATTAAATTAAACGCCGTCAGATTTCCGCCATCAGATTTCGTCTCGGCAATATTTGCTGGCTGAGCGATCGCTAGACTACACAGATCACACTGTGTGCGCCCGAGGATCTCCGGCCTCCACGACAAACGCGGCTCGTGAACTCGTCTTTCCGCCGGGTTTGAGCACGTCATCCACCACACGATAGTCTGATTTCCACTCGTCCTTGGTCACGTCACAAAGAATGTAGCCGCGTTCAGCATTGTGAAATTTGACACATGGATTGTTGGCCATAAGCGAATCCAGATTACCAGGCTTTGCAACGCCATTGCCTCCGCTAGAGAGCGACGTGGCTACGAACTCCGTCGCCACCAAAGCCTGCTCTTCCTGTCGATCATCGATCCGCAGTTCATTCACCCAATTCGAGTGAATGTCGCCAGTCAACACGACCGGATTCGAAACACCACGCTCGGCAATGAACCGCATCAACTGCATACGTTCGGCGGCGTACCCGGGCCATTGGTCCATTGAGTAGTACCCGACATCGTCCTCCTTGCTGCGAGCTACCAACCCCATCATGACCTGCTGTGCGAGCACATTCCAAGACGCCTCAGACGCGACGAGCTTCTTACTGAGCCAGCCTTTCTGCCGGCGTCCTAACATCGTGTTTGCGGTATTCAACGCAGCTTCGTTCAAAGGCGACCGCTTGTCACCATTCGGTTGATCCGACCGATATTGGCGTGTGTCGAGAACCAACAACTCGGCCAGGCGACCAAACGAAGCTCCCCGATACAGCCTCATGTCGCTACCGCTCGGCAGGCAACTGCGTCGCAACGGCATCATTTCGTAGTAGGCCTGATAGGCATTCGCACGTCGTTCTAAGAACGCAAACGGATCAACCGATTTTTCTTCGGAAATGTCATCTGCACAATTATTGTCGAATTCATGATCGTCCCAGGTCACTATCCACGGACACTGTGCGTGCATCTCACGCAGAAGTGGGTCGGTTCGATACTGGGCATATCGAGCTCGATAGTCGTAGAGACTGTGAATTTCGCCCCCGTGGTGCGTTCGCACTTTTCCGCCACGGCCAGCTTCGTATTCGTAAATGTAATCGCCGAGGTGGAACACAAGGTCCACATCGTCCTTAGCCATCTGCTCGTATGCAGTGAACAGCCCCTGCTCGTAGTTTTGACATGAAGTGACGGCAAAGCGAAAACTGTCGGGCATCACACTGGCATCCGGCAACGTTCGCGTTCGGCCGATGGGACTAATCGCGTCACCAGCGCGAAACCGGTACCAATACCAGCGATCCGACGGTAGCCCTTCCACTTCGACGTGGACCGAATGCCCCAACTGCGGCGACGCCGACTGCACACCGGATGCAATGATGTTCTTCATCGAGTCATCCGTGGCCAATTCCCAATTCACCGCGACACTGGCTTTGGGCATACCGCCACCAGGCTGGAGAGGCTCTGGAGCCAGTCGGGTCCACAACACAACGCCCTGCTGGTCCGGGTCGCCGGAGGCCACGCCTAATGTGAAGGGGTCACTTGAAAACGCGGGCGACTCCGCCAATGCCGCCGATCGCCCCAATAG
>CAYQMZ010001229.1:0-1619 GCA_964418725.1 uncultured Pirellulaceae bacterium | reverse complement strand
TCGCTGGTGAGCACCAGCGAACTAGTGGGGAGGGTAAAACTAACTCGTTGTTCGCCCTCCCCGACACACTCGCTAAAGCTCGGTGCCGACCCTCCCACGAAAATGCCATAAAACATGGACGAGTTAGCTCGTAGGAGGGTGAAAGTGAGGAAGCGAGCAATCGACGTACCTGTGGGTAATGACAAGCTATGGACGCACAGTACTCCGGCTGGCGACCAAAGCAGTGCACAACGCCAGCACCTGCGCAATACCGGCGAAGAAGACGAAGCCAAAGTTCGTCAAGTGAAAGTACTGTTGACGATCGTACGACGCTGCGAGTAGGTCCATCGACTGACTGATGGCTAACGGTGGTAGCACGACCTGCCCTAGGAAGACGATGAGCAACGCTGCATAGAAGAATCGCCGATGGTGTTTGGCTCCAAGCCATGTTGAGATCAGCACCGGCAGATGGACGCCAAAGAGGACGATCGCAATGTGAATCCGATCTGACGTCAACTCGTCGCCATCCAGAACCTGACCAAGTGTCACTGCGCCGAGCAGCACCCACCCAATGAGTAAGATTTGCAGTGTTATCACTAAGGAAACAGCTTGAGATATTCGCTCGCGACGCGAACACCATCGCCCCAACCGCTCCAAGTTGGTCTGAGATCTTGCGCGGATCGGTTCTTGATTCAGAAATCGTCTCAGATCACCCGCCAACTCACTGGCCGACTGGTAACGAGACTTTGGTTCCTTCCGCATACACTTATCGCAAATCACGACTAGATCACGAGGCACCAGCGGGTTAACAGTCGCAATAGGAGGCGGTTCTTGATCGCGCACGCGATCGAGCACTTCAACGTAGCTAGGACTGTCGAAGGGCGTCTTGAGCGTGAGCAACTCATAAAGAAGGACTCCCAACGCGTACACGTCGGTTTGGCGATACGAAGACCCGCTATGTACCCTCATTTGCTCCGGTGCCATGTACAGGGGTGTACCGATTACGAGACTAGAACGCGTATCTTCGAAGCTGGCTTCCACAAGTTTCGCTAGACCAAAGTCCGTCAGCCGAGGTTGATATGCGGACAAGCTATCGACGTTTTGGGAATTTTTCGGATCACGATTTCGTGAGTTTTTTGGTGCCAGCAGCACGTTACTCGGTTTTAAGTCTCGGTGCAGCACGCCTTCCTGGTGCGCATGCTCTACGGCATCGGCCAACTGCGCCACGAATCGGGCAGCTGTATCAGCCTCGACGGGTTGCTCTTGCGAATCTATCCATTCGCCCAAGTCTGGGCCGTCACAAAAAGCCGACGCAATGTATGGCATATCTCCCGTCAAATCTGCATCCATGACAGGCACGATCGACGGATGGTCGAGTGACGCAGCCGCCATCGCCTCCAATTCAAATCGCTTCAACTTTTCGCGGTCGAACAGCACCTCTTGCCGCGGCAATTTGATGGCCACATGGCGATTCAGATCCTCGTCATAAGCACGATAGACCACACCGAAAGCCCCACGCCCTACAAAGTTCTGAAGAACGTATTTTCCGATTCGGTGTCCAATGACGCTCGGGAAAGGCTCGGCATCAGCGACGGACGCCTCACTGGGGTAAGTCTTCGACACACGCAGTTGCTCGAGCA
>CAYQMZ010001228.1:0-1622 GCA_964418725.1 uncultured Pirellulaceae bacterium | reverse complement strand
GTCCAATTGATTGTGGAAGCGACGCGAATCGTTGCGAGCGATGGTGACGTGAGCGTCACAGAAGATGGCAAAATCATCAGCGTTGCGCAAGCCAGTAGTCTGGATGATATTCAAGTCTTTCAGATTGACTTTCCGGTCGCTGACGCCATTGAGCCTGGCAACGTCGTCGTTGGCAATGACGTTCTGTTCGTAACGCTGAGTGGTCCTCGCAGCTATCGGGTCGATCTAAATACGGAGCCTGGTGCCGAGGATACGGACGAAGTGACTTTGCAGGCCGAGCGAATTCTCGGAAGGACTCGCGTTGCACACTTCGGCGACTCACTGCTTTTACTCGATCGCGAACGATCGCAAGAGACACGCGTGCGTCCGATAGATAGCGGCGAAGATGATGGCTTCGTCGTTCCTGTTGACGTTGACACGCTGGCGGAACGAACGCTCGCGATAGACGTTGACTACTTTGAGTCGCTGGATGACGAAGGAAAAACCCAACTTTGGCGAACGGACGGAACTGAGGCAGGCACGTTCGTTGTTCACACATTTCCTTCCGTTGACGACGCGTTTGATTTATCCGCCACGGTGCTCGAAACCGCGGTGGCCGGTTCGGAGAGTGGTGAATTGTGGTTCTTAGCCCAAGATCAGTTTGGCGAAGAGCTCTGGTATTCCGACGGAACCGTGGCCGGAACCTCACGCGTCAAGGACATCTTTCGCGGCCGAGGTGGATCTCGAATCGATGATCTGTTGGTAAGTGGTGATCGCCTCTGGTTTACTGCGAATGACGGCGTGTCGGGGAGGCAGGTTTGGGCAAGTGAAGGAACGAGCGACGGAACCGTGCGCGCGACGCAATTGCGGAAGGATATTTTTTCCTTTTCACCGGAGCCGACAATACTGGGCGGCAGCGACGGCCAAGTTTACTTTCGGGCAGAATCGGACGCAGGTGTCGAGCTGTGGTCTGCATCGGTGGCTAGTCATTCGGCGCGAATGTTGAAGGACTTGCTGCCTGGAGCGTTAGGTTCATACCCAACGTCAATGCACCAAATGCGAGACGGTACGCAGCTGTTTGCAGCCACCGGGATCGATGGCACGGAACTCTGGCGTACGGACGGGAGTGTCGCCGGAACGTTCCAGGTGAAAGATATCTTCGGTGGCGAAGAAACAGGATCTTCGCAGCCCAATAACTTCATCGAATTCAATGGCGACCTATATTTCGTCGCCAACGATGGCATTCACGGAAGCGAGCTCTGGCGTTTCGACGGCGAGAGCGCGGAGATGGTGGGCGATCTTTGGTCGGGATCCACCGGTTCGTCGCCAAAGGAATTCGTCTCGACCGACGAAGCACTGTACTTTGCTGCCGACGACGGCATTCGCGGACGCGAGTTGTGGATGATTGCTAGGCAGCAACCCGATCAGATTCGACTGGTTGCAGACATTTCCCCTGGCACGTCCGCAGGGAATCCCGAGCAACTGGTTGGCATGGGCGATCGAGTCTATTTTGTCGCAGATACTGGTAACGTAATTGGCGACGTGGTGGGCGATTTCCAGACTCCGCGAGGTCTATGGAGTACGGATGGTCGGGACTTGGTGTTGGAGCTTGCTCCCGGTAGCGAGACACCACGACTGGAGCC
>CAYQMZ010001227.1:0-1622 GCA_964418725.1 uncultured Pirellulaceae bacterium | reverse complement strand
ACCGTCGTCGACGGAATGAAGACGCAACTCGCCAAACGTCACCACATCGTTTGGTCCAATACGGAAACCCTCGGCATCACGCTCGAGTTCCTGCAACCCTTGGGCATTGGCATTCATCGCCGCAAAAACCAGTACGAAGACAACCCCCGACAGCTGTTTGTACGGAATCATCGTAGAACCCCTGCTTCAAAGTTGTGCCTGTGACGTGAAGCCGACGAACCGCGGCCCAAGACTCTATCTTAACTGCGACGCAGAACGACGGCACTGCGAATCCGCTTAGCGCTACCGAACCGCTTGAATGATGCGGAGCAGCGTTGCCTTATGGTCCGGCATGCCCTCGCTTAACGCAACTACTACTTTCGATTACCAATAGCCACACCAACAACGACCAGTTCTCGCCAATTTCTCAATTCCCGTCGACCTTCAAGCAGAAATAAATGCAATTCCGGGCCATTTACGTTGAAGCCCTTCGTGAAAATCGAAGTGCAGCTTGAGACGCCCTACTACAGACAACTGAGTGCAAGCAATAGGCGTTGCACGAGCCAACGCTTACACACGTAACATGCCGTGCAATTCGACAGGCCAGAACGCCGAACCAGGCGAACGAAGAGCAGTTCGCAAAAGAAGAGCGGGTGTAGGGCATTCCCCCGCACCCGCCGACTCATTCAATCAATTAAGCCAACGACTCCATCAGTTCCTCGACCACCGTGTCGAGCAACTCACTCTCTAGGTCAGCGAATAGATCGTCGTCTTCGCTCTGTCCGCTGAGTAATGCCGCGACCACATCGGGCTCACCTGCACCTGGAGGCCCACCGCCTCCAGGTCCGCCGCCCGGACCGCCACCACCGGGGCCACCTCCACCCGGTCCGCCGCCACCACCGGGACCTCCCCCAGTGACTTCGCCCATCAAACAGCGGCTGACGTTTGGCCAGTCATCGGTGATCACGTACGCGTACTGACCACCGATGGAGACACCATTACATTCGTCCAGATCGCCAGAGCCTTCGACATACTCCCAGTCGCTCAGGAAAGTACCGTCAGGCATGGTGCCGTCAATTTCGAATGGCCCGCCTTGCGGCCCACCTCTCGCACAGTCCGTACCCACACGAGGATCCGTTACCAACTGATAGCTGGAGTCGTAAGCTCCCGACTTCGAGTAGTACATCAAGAAGCCATCGGCCGCGAAGCCAACGTGCACCAGATCTGAGTCGGTGGTATAAGCATTCACCAACAGCTCAGAAATGCCGTGATAGTGATACTGCCCCGTCGGCTGGACGTGAGCGTTGTTGAAGTCCAAGCCAAACGCAAACAGATCTTGGAAGGGCTCGATCCGATAGGTTTCGCCGCTGCCACAATTAACAGACTCCCCTGTACCCGGGATAAACGGAACTCCGTTTACTGCGATCCCTGGCGTAAGTGCGAAGGTAGCGTTACCAACGAAGGTGCCCTCAACGGGATATTCCATCGTGATATCCTGAGCCGTCGGCTCGTTGGGGTTCCCTGGGTTAGGGAATACACCAATTTCGTGATCAGGAAGCGCGTTCGAGACAATCGTGCGAGTGTCTCCCTCAACCGTGACGGTGACCATCGTGCCGAATTCTTCGTCGGCCAATGTGTAGTCG
>CAYQMZ010001226.1:0-1637 GCA_964418725.1 uncultured Pirellulaceae bacterium | reverse complement strand
ACCCACATCATGACGAGCATCATTCGCGTTGCGGGCGCCGCCATCATCTCGGGCAACCGGTGCCTGATCGCGCAGCGATGGTAATCCCCCCAAAAAATAGCTTGCTTGGATTCAACCGGTCAGCGCAACACAGCATCGAGCATATCAGCTGGCGATTGGAAGCCAAGCGTCTTGCGCGGCCGCGCGTTTATTTTGGCTGCCACGCGATATAGATCTCGCTGTGTGTACTGAGCCATTGGTTGGCCTTTCGGAAAGTACTGACGTAGTAATCCATTGGTATTTTCATTGGTTCCCCGTTGCCAAGGACTGCTGGGGTCGCAGAAGTTGAACCGCCCCGGGTTTACCGGAGACTCCGAATCTTAGAGGATTGGAGTAATGAGCAGAGCAAATCGATATTCCCCGGAGGTCAGGGAACGCGCTGTACGAATGGTGCTGGAGCACGAGAGCGAATACTCGTCGCAGTGGCAGGCTATTCAGTCGATCGCAGCAAAGATTGGGTGTTCGCCGGATAGTCTCAAGGCTTGGTTAAAGCGGGCTAAGATCGATGCTGGCCAAGCGCCAGGTGCAACCACCGACGAGCTCGCGCGCATCAAGGCGCTTGAGAAAGAGAACAAAGAGCTGCGGCGAGCCAATGAAATCCTAAAAACGGCTTCGGCTTTTTTTGCCCAGGCGGAGCTCGACCGCAAACTCAAGTGATGGTGGATTACATTGATCAGCACAAAGCTAAGCATGGGGTCGAGTCAATCTGCAATGTTCTGCCGATTGCCCCATCAACGTACTACGACCACAAAGCCAAGCAGCGACAGCCAGAGAAACGTTCGGCTCGCGCCAAGCGAGACGAGGTTCTTGCGCTAGATATCCAACGCGTCTGGGAAGAGAACTTTCGAGTCTATGGCGTCCGGAAAGTCTGGCGTCAGCTAAAGCGAGAAGACATAGATGTCGCACGCTGCACAGTTGAACGGCTAATGAAATATCAGGGGCTGCGAGGCGTGGTTCGAGGTCGCCGCATCAAAACCACTTTACCTTCCGGCTTGGCTGAGCGACCGTTGGATCTGGTGAACCGTGACTTCAAGGCGACGCGGCCGAATGAATTGTGGGTCGCTGACCTGACGTACGTCGCCACCTGGCGAGGCTTTGTCTACGTTGCCTTCGTCGTAGATGCCTTCGCACGTCGCATCGTCGGCTGGCGAGTCTCGAACTCGTTGCGCGCTGACATCGCATTGGACGCGCTTGAGCAGGCCTTGCACGACCGCCAGATCGGTCAGCAGGAACGTTTAGTTCACCACAGCGATCGCGGTGTTCAATATGTCGCTATCCGATACGCGGAACGGTTGGCCGATGTGGGCATCGCGCCATCCGTCGGTAGCGTTGGCGACTCCTATGACAACGCACTGGCTGAGACGATCAACGGCTTGTACAAAGCGGAGTTGATCCGCCAACAGGGCCCATGGCGCGGTATCGACTCTGTTGAGCTGGCGACCCTGACCTGGGTCGACTGGTTCAATCATCGACGGATCATGGCGTCCATCGGTAATGTTCCGCCAGCTGAGCTGGAAGCGGAATACTATGAGCAACAAGGATCGGCCATTGCGGCCTGATCTGAACTAAAGAGCCTCCGGTGATCCCGGGGCGGTTCA
>CAYQMZ010001225.1:0-1644 GCA_964418725.1 uncultured Pirellulaceae bacterium | reverse complement strand
CCGCAAGCCAATGAGCAGGTTGATTGAGTCCTGAACATTGCGATGGACTCGAGTCGCTGCGTTTGGAAGACCGTGCCGATACGCCGAACTTAAACTGCCGTCCAACCTTCTTTGGGCGTGTATCGGTATGGCCCTTCATCGCCATCGATAGCGTAAAGATGAATCCACTCGTTGTCGCAGAGTTGCGTCAGCACTGGTTGCCGTTTGACGATTTCGAGAATTCGCTCTTTGGGAGCTTCGATGGCCACAAGCAATCGAACGGGCTCGTGGTAGGCATGATCGCCACTGCTCATGACCGACTGCCACGCCAGTCCCGTACGCAGGTCGCTTTGTGGGCCAGACATAATGCCGACGCGGCCCACAACGTTGTGATAGATCTTGCTACCGGCTCCGTAGACTTCTGGGTCCGTGGCGGAGAAGTAGTGTTCCGCATTGATCCACTGTCCGACGACCATCGGGCCATTCAGGATTCCTTCTAGCAGTGCACCCGTCGGATCGATGCGGTAGTCATACGAGTTCAGAAATGCTCGTCCTTCGAGGTTGATGTCGCGCGTCAGCGTGCGGTTCCCGATGATGAAGGAAGCGTTGCTAGATAGTCCCCACTCGGGGCGAGTTTCACTCCAGTCACCTGCGCGTCGGCCGATTTCACTGGCCACAACTTCTGGCGTTGGCGTGTTCTCGATACCGGGCAAGCGGGTCGCGCGTTCGTACGTGGTCTTCAGTAGGGCCTTGTGAAGATCAGCTTTGAGAGTTGCAAGATCCTGCTTGTGCGTGTCCGGCACGTCCTCAAGGTCGAAAATCTCCACGATGTCGGTTGTGGTGTCGTGAACCCCGCCTAGGAAGACGGTATCCTCTGGGACTTCGATTCCATTCTTGGCAAGATGCTCCCGCACGTGCGGTTTGTTGGCCATCGCTGCGAAGAGACGCGAGTTGGGCTTCCCTGAGTTGCCACCGCATGCGCCGCAGTTGAGCGCTGCTTCGTATGGGTTGTTGTCTGATGTGTTGGTGTGGCCACAGACGACGACTAGACGCGCAAAGTTCGTCGTCAGTCCCATCGTTCGTAACGCGGCTTCGATCGTGGCTGCCTGATCTTCAGCGGGAAGGCCAAGATCACATCCGTGGTGATCCGTTTCGTCCGCCGTCATCTTCGTACCGACTGGTGGCGCGATGGCCTTCTGAGTTCGCTCACGCAGTTTTCGGTACGTCTGTGGAAAGATCGTGCGTCCGATCAGGGGGACACCGAAAATCCAGCCGATCGATTCGACGGTGATGTAGGGTGTGAGGACATGCGTCTTGAGGTCGTGCAGAATTTCGTGAAGCGTATGCAGGAAACCGGCACCGGCGTTGTGACGTTTGAGTTCGGCCTGTTGGTCCTGTCTCGGGACTTCGTGGACCGTGTACTTGGCGCTGACGATTGCGGGAAACTGATCGGTTTCGTGATGGTCGCCCAAGGCCCGACTTTGAATAGGGATGGCAAAGAAGCCTGCGAAGCCAATGGTCTCGTAGTTGCCGACTGATTCGAAGTTGCGTCGAAATGGTTCGGAACGCACGTCGATACAGAACATGGCCTGCGCGAGAGATCGCACGGGCTTTTCTGACTCCGACGCGTTCCTTTTCGCCTCCGCGCCGAGTTGTCCGACGAGG
>CAYQMZ010001224.1:0-1647 GCA_964418725.1 uncultured Pirellulaceae bacterium | reverse complement strand
AATCTCCTCACCCGACAAGCTGCGACTGCTTCGCTCAGGCGTCACTCCACCAAGCCAGCCTCGGAGTCCCAAAACTCCCGCCACTCCGCTGGCCCAGTGATCTCAAAAGCAGTTTTTCGCTGACGGTTTTCAACGACGAGATACCGACAGTTGTCGGCGTAGGTGTTGCCTTGATCCGCCCAACTGCAGATTCTTCGGAAAGCGACTCCTACGCTATCTGAGTCTCGATGAAAGCCTACACCGGACTGTCCTAATACGTGCGATGCCACGTCGAACGAGCAGCCTTCTGCGGCCAGTTCAACTTTTGCATGCTTCGACCGTGATCTTAAGAACTGAACGGCTCGTTCACTCGTGAACTGACAATTGGTAAGGCCGACTTTGGATGTACCGAACGACGATCGCGAAAGGGACAGCGACACACCGACGCGCCCCGAAAACTGGCATTCGCGGATCTCCACCTTGGCCTCGGTATCGGGAGCAACGAGCACCCCCATTCCGTTTGCAAAATCGAAACTACAGCGTTCAATTCTCGCCGACTCCTGTATACCCAACGCCGCGGCTCTGCTGTCTGACTTAAACCTGCAGTTCGAGATTTCTAAGCCTGACGACTTAGACGCGATGATCGCGTGCTCGATGCTGGCCGAGCCGTCGATCTGAAATTGCCAATCGAATCCAAAGCCTTCCAATGTCAGCGCCGAGTCGGTTCGAATCGCAGGACCATTGACTCCCTCGGCCGAAACGAGTTCTGGCCTCGAACCTTCCGAAGCCAGAATCGTCAGTGACTTCCCATGAATCTGGACCGTGTCCAACACGTGCCGTTCGCCACAAACGACGATAACGTCACCATCCTTTGAGGCTTCGATTGCGTCCTGGAATTCCGGAAACGATTGCGAAGTGCTCTGCACAACAAATGAGGTTCGGTTGGCGGCTGTCCACGTTCCGCCGAATGCAAAAGCGAACGAGCACGCAACTGTCGTCAGCAGCACGCCAAGGCCGATTGCTGTACGACGCCTAATTCGCGCTTTTGCACCTAGGATTCGGTCCACTGGCCGCACGACCGATTCCGCGTTCATTGCAGCCATAACTTCCGAGGCAGATTGAAAGCGATCGCGAGGCGACTTTTGCAAGAGCTTACGGATGATGCTTTCGAACCACGGGGGTGTGTCCGGCGCAAGCTCGACCAGTGGCGTTGGATCTTCGTCACACACCCGTCGCAGCGTCGCTACCGCGGAAGAAGCCTTAAACGGCGAGACACCGGTCAACCCGGTATAGAGCAGGGCCCCCAAGCTGAATAGATCTGTCCGCTCGTCCAACGGAATCCTGGCAACCGCCTGCTCCGGCGACATAAATTCTGGTGTACCTGCAATCGTGCCGAATGCGGTCAACGTCGTCTCCTCATTCATTGCCTTTACGAGCCCGAAATCGGAGATCTTTGCATTCGCCGTTTTGTCTTCGATTAAGACATTTGCCGGTTTAATGTCGCGATGGATCAGCCCCATTTCGTGGGCCGCGGTGAGCCCATGCAGCAAGTCTCTGGCCAGTCGAATGACTTCACCGGCCGACAACGGGCCAGATTTCCGAATTCGCTCAGTTAGCGTCTCACCTCTTACAAACTCCATGGTCAGATACGGAGTCTTCCCCGCATCT
>CAYQMZ010001223.1:0-1656 GCA_964418725.1 uncultured Pirellulaceae bacterium | reverse complement strand
GCGTTCCGCTCAGAACCCGATGGGCCAACGGGTGCAGGTGGGACTGATGGAGACGACTCGAATGAGTTCTTGCGACAGGATACAGATTTTGACGGAGAGGGAGATGGTTTTCTTCCTACCGCTGCAGCCACGGCCTTCAACAACATCAGCATCACTGGAACTGGTAGTAATCTTGAGTTGATTGCAAGAATTTCGTCCGACACTGGCAATGAAGAGTTCGCGTTCGACAACGTTCGAATTGATGGGACGAAAGCAGTTCCGGAGCCGAGTGCTTTTCTTTGTTTAGGCTTAATCGGTTCCCTTGCAGTTGGGATTAACAGGTTAAGGAAGTGTGAGGCATAGGCACACTCTTCATCAGCCTGCTCGGAGCACCCCGGTCTGCAAGACCTCTGTCAGTTCGGCATCAAGCTAAGTCGCGTCGGCCACATCACCCGCTGAGCTAAACCCAGGTTTGCTCAGCTCATCGGTCTTTGTTGAACGCTTTTGTGTCCGGAGAGATCTTCCGGAACATTGGCGTGCCAATCCGCCGCTCTATGGTGGCTCGGGCTATCCTCAGAGGATGTTCAACCGACGAAGTTGACAAGCAAGTCTCGCCCGCTTTTCCCAAACTACGTGCGACGACGAAGGCCAAACGCACCCAGCAATCCGATCATGGTCATTGGCAATGCGGCGGGTTCGGGGACGGCGATCGCGCCCGCTTTGGAATTTCCAAAGTTCGCTGACAGGAACAGGAAGTCGGGAAAAGTGACGCTGCCGCTTCCGTCAAAGTCTCCTCCTGCCCAACCGGCTGCTTTTCCAAAGGATGCCGAAAGAGCGAGGAAGTCCGGGAAGTTAACGGTCTGATTCAGATCGGCGTCTCCAAAGAACGTGTTGCTAAGATCTTCAACCCAAACGGATCGGTCTGCTGCGGTTACAAGTCCATCGCCGTTCAGGTCGAACGAACCGTCAGTGCCGCCGACTGCGGCGCTCAGCAAATCGATGTCGATCGCACTCAGCTTTCCATCGTTGTTGAAGTCACCTAGCAGACCTTGGCTGGTTGCAATGAAGTCCGACAACACCATTCGCGATTCGTCGAACGGGCTGCCGATACCATAGTTTACTTTGAACGATCCGCCGCCGTCTGTCGTTGTGAGTCTTGCTCCATTGCCGACGTTGTCGAAGAAGCCCCCAATGCTGTTCGCGTTGAATACAAGAAAGGTGTCGTTAGAGTTTGGAGCGAAACCATCAACAAGCTCCAAATTCAGCAGTCCATCAAAACTCGCATTGCCAGCCACGTCTACAAAGTCGTAGTCGGTTCCCATTCCGACGCCGCCGATGTCAAGCTGCAAAACACTGTCAGAGTCCACCACGTTGAAGTCACCTGATATTCGTGTCGAACCAGTTCCGCTGCCCGACGCGTCGTTTCCGGGTGCAAGCGTTCCGCCTAGATTGGCAAACGTAGCGTTGTACCGTTCCACGCTGAGTTCGCCGCCGGTCAGACGGAGTTGCCCCAACTGGTCAAAGTTGATTTCACGGGCGATAAGTTGGCCACCCTCTAGGCTGTACCCGGGATTCTGATCAATCGTAATGGGCTCTTCGAAGACTGTCAGACCACCATTTCGTATTGTGAACGACCGGCTAGCACCCAGTAGATTAAAAACGCCGCCGTTGGTAACA
>CAYQMZ010001222.1:805-1686 GCA_964418725.1 uncultured Pirellulaceae bacterium | reverse complement strand
ATTGGTGGCCGCCTTGACCAAGCCGATGCGACAGCGTGGATGGCGTTCTACTGCACTACGATGCTAACGATCGCGTTAGAACTGGCTAGTGAAGACGAGAGTTACGAAGACGTAGCGTCAAAGTTCTTCGAACACTTCGTCACTATCGCAGATGCAATGAACCAAATCGGCGGCGACGGTTTGTGGGACGAATCGGACAACTTTTACTACGATCATCTGAGCAGGGGCAACGACACGATTGCACT
The DNA here is from genome assembly GCA_964418725.1 of uncultured Pirellulaceae bacterium. Taxonomy (GTDB): domain Bacteria; phylum Planctomycetota; class Planctomycetia; order Pirellulales; family Pirellulaceae; genus CAYNJG01. The sequence continues at coordinate 1,441 of CAYQMZ010001222.1, read as the reverse complement.
AAAAATCCGTTCGCTGGTGGGACTGCTGCCGATGGTTGCCGTCGGCGTCATGGATTCCGAATTGATCAATAGATTGCCCGGCTTCAACAAGCGCCTTCAATGGTTTCTGAAGAACAGAAAAGCCCTTTCACAACACATTACTTCTAAAAAATGTGACAACGATCGTTCGATGATGCTTCTCGCTATTCCTTCGCGTCAGAGATTAGAGTCCATTTTGCGGTACATGCTGGATGAATCTGAGTTTCTTTCTGACTACGGAATTCGATCGATGTCAAAGACTCACGAGCTGAATCCTTTCGAGCTGAAAGCGGACGGACACAGTTACTCCGTCAAATACAACCCGCAAGAATCAGATTCGTACCTGTTTGGAGGCAATTCTAACTGGCGAGGGCCGATCTGGTTCCCGGTAAATTATCTGATCATTGAATCACTGCACCAGTACCATGGATTTTATGGCGATGATTTTCAGATCGAATGCCCTACCGGATCTGGGGTGTACATGAATCTGAAACAGGTGGCTCAAGAAATCGCGGCTAGGCTGACGCGACTATTTCTGGCTGATGAGCAGGGTCATCGTCCGATGAACGATTTCCAAGAACGGTTTGCCAACGACCCGCACTGGAAAGACAACTTTTT
>CAYQMZ010001222.1:0-795 GCA_964418725.1 uncultured Pirellulaceae bacterium | reverse complement strand
ATGGGTGCATCGCATCAAACCGGATGGACAGCACTGGTTATCAATTGTTTTGAGGAGAAACACCGGGCCGATTGAGAAACGAGGATAGAGTCCTCAACACACATGACACGGTTTAATGGTCTTGGAGCCATGGCCACGCGAAGCATAAGGCAATCCGGTAATTCGACACTTTAATTTTAGAGAATCGGTAACGGGCGCGGGTGCCATGGTCACGCGAAGCATGACCATGCTCACTCAGTGTTTCTATTGGTGCGTAAAATTAAAGCGAAAAAGGAAACGGCCGTTTTTTAGTGCTCACCCTACGCGTGAATCATTGCAACCGTATGCATTAACGGAAGCCACGAGGCCGACCATACCGACAAGTCGAGCAACGAAAAAATGAGGCAGTGCCTTCTCAGGCAACAGTGGACCAGGCCAACGAAGATCCAGTTAAGATGACTCCCTAGGGAACCTAAGAGGACTAGTTTTTTGATGAGTAGTTTTGTCGCATCAGCCATAATCCGCCAAAAAATTGTTGAAGCTATTCTCTCCAGCTTCCAGCAGAAGATGCCAATCTACGCGGACATGATGTCTGTGGCAGCAGACATTAACGCTGAAGCCGGCCCAGAGGAGGCGGATCGACTTGGCCGAATCATGCACGCAGCAATCCGCTGTGCGTCGCCGCGCGAACTGCGCACGATCAGCGACATCCTTGCGCTGATGAGTTGCGAACCGGTGAACTACTACGACTTGCGAGAGAAAGTCTCGGTGCAAAGTACGGCTTTTCGACCGACTTGCCCGCAAGACATCCAACGC
>CAYQMZ010001221.1:0-1687 GCA_964418725.1 uncultured Pirellulaceae bacterium | reverse complement strand
AGGAGGTTGTGCAGCTTTTAAGTCCGGTTGTTGTCTGGGTTTAGTAATTCTCGCCCAAGGCGATCGAGCCTTCTGAGGTTTTGGGCGAATACCATGATTCCGGTTTCAGCTCGGACTCGATCAATACCTCGCCCGTGAAAATTTGTTAGTCGTCTGTTTCCTTTGCTGTCAGCATAGGCCAGTTCGACAGTCTGCCCCCGTAGCTTGTAGCGTGCTTGCACTTGGCTAGTTTCCATCTTCTCACGTTGTGCGTCCAGTAGTTCTTGACCTTCGAGGCGCTTGATCATTCGGCAACTCGAACCAGGCCGCAAACACTTGGCGGCCAGTGGACAGACGCTGCAAACCGTGGGATCGCAACGATAGCGATTCGCCCAGAGTTCGTGCCCGCTGTGACGTTGTTTGCGCTCGCGACTGTGGTAAGAGAGAACATTGCCCTCGGGACAACGATAACACTGCAACTCTTCATCCCATTTGAATTCGTCGCGTGGTATCTGCTTGTGAGGGACGTCCGCCTGCTTCGACTTCGTGAATGAGTTCGACTGAACCGGAGCAAGTAACTCGATGTTCCGTTGCTGACATTCTCGCAGATCGACAATCGAGCAGTAAGCCGCGTCAGCCATCATTGTCTTCAGACCTCCACGTGTTGCCTGTAGAGTCTTGTCGATCATAGGTGCCAGCGTTCCGACATCCGTAACAGAAGCCTCACAGCAGTAGGACATAATCAGGTTACTCATGGGCGCAACGACGTACTGTATGGTGTAGAGAGGACGAAACACTTTCAATTTGTCGCGTCCCAGCGGCGCCATCGGATCGCTTAAGCTGACTTGAATCTTGTCTGGGTGCTTGCGTTTGCCGCTTGGCCTCTTTGCATTTTTCTCAATCCTTTCCGCAAGGACTTCGGACGCATGCAGGATCCGTTGAGCCAAGTCCTGCTTACCACGGTCGCTTTTCGGAACCCATTGGGGCAACTCTTCATCGAACTCACCGCGGACAATCGCATCGAGTTGCTGAATTCGTTTTTCAAGCGTTGGACGAGTTACCATTCGATGGCGTGATGCATTGGCTGCAACGGATGTTCCGTCTTGCGTGCCTTCGCTTGGATCAAGGTGTCCTTCGTCAATCGCTCTACCAATGGACTGAAGATGCAACTGCTCGATGAACTTTCCTGCCCGATCACGAAAGTCATACCAAGTTCGCTTGGCCGGAACGTAGCCTCGGCCCAGCCACTGCATGGCCTTGTTGAGCCTGGCTTCTTCATACCAAGTGGCCGGGGACTGATTGCCTTTCAGATACTGGTAGAGCACCATCTTCAACATCACGATTGGGTCGTAGGGTGCCGAGCCGCTGCCTCGATACGCTTGATCCAACACAGTTCTGTCCAGTCTGTTGACCTGACGCTCAACGATCTTCGCGTGGTGCTCTTCTTCGAGTCCTTCCCCAATCTGCTTCCAAGCAGGCGAAGCTTCCGGGAGAGGGAATTCTTTGAATTGGGTTTTTTGTCAGCTTCGGTTTCACCTACATTCATGGCGACCTCCGTGTGGTTTGGAAATCAAAGCAACGCACTCATCGTGCGAAATCTCCAACCACTCGAGGTCTTTTTTTGATGCCAGTGAAGTGACGGCAATGCTTAGCTGCGTCCCGCCAAAGACTTAAAAGCTGCAAAACCTCCTAGTTCGCTGGTGCTCAC
>CAYQMZ010001220.1:0-1692 GCA_964418725.1 uncultured Pirellulaceae bacterium | reverse complement strand
CCTCGAGGCAGCCTTACTTTGGACGTTCCCAAGTTTGGCCCTTCTTGTAACGATCAGCCCGTTCGAGCGTTTCCGCGTTCTTGCTGGTTGCCAGAACCTTATCAAGCGCTGCATGAAACTCCGCTTTGTTGTCATCCCGCAAATCGCGAATGTGCGCGAGTTCGACGATCGACGTGCAAGCTTGTTCGGCATACCGCTGATCTTCGACAAACGGCAATACCCACCGCAGCGAATCTGGGATGCGAATTGCTCCCGCTCGTTGCAGACAATACCGCCTGTCATCTACGCGGATGCTCATGTCCATCGTTCGTTTTAAGAAATCAAGTCGTTCTTCATAGGTGCGACCATCATCGACCGGCGCAAGTCGAATCATTGCTCGCAAGGCGACGCGCTGGTTTCTTGGGCTGGGATCGTTGTAGGCAAGTTCTTCCAACTGTTTCGCGATTGAACTATTTGGCCAATTCGCCAGCGCAGCCAGCCCAGCGTAGTGCGTCTTTCCGTCCTGGTCCGCCAACGCCTTCTCGACACGAGCCAGTGCGGCATCACCGCCAACGCGGCCTAACGTCACCAACATTGTGCGTTGCTGGTCCGCGTTGAGTGCATCCATCGCCTGAAGCAACGGCTGAGCACGTTGTGCGGGGTCTGCGATCCGATTGCAAACAGCCGCCAAACTGCGTTCGGCACTGCCGCGTTCCGGGCCCTCTGCCTTCAGTACGCCTTGAACCATGCCGGGTATGTGCTCAGCATCTGCGATCCCACCCAGTGCTTTCATAGCCGACTTTCGTACAGCCGAATCACTGCTGACGGCAGCTTTCAACATCAGCGGAATGGTATCCATCGCTCGGCGAGAAGCCAGTACGTCGATCAGCGCGGCCTGCGCTTTGGGGGCTGCCCCTTCAAATGTGTTGGCAATCGCTTTAGTAATATCGGTGCCCTGAATTTGAATCAAACTCAGCTTCGCCGCATCATTCACTGCGGCATCTCCCTGTAAACACTCCACCAATTTGGGACAGTCTTCCGGGCCGCCGAGTTTTGCAATCGCTCGAATGGCCGCGATTTGGACGGACTCTTCCTTGGCGTCCATGGCGGCGAGGATTGCTGGCTTGGCAGCGACATCGCCGCGGTCGGCCAACGCCGCGATCAAGCCGGAGCGAGCGTCGAGCGGAAGAGTCGGAACAGCCTCCGCAAATTTTTTCGTGGCTTCAGTACCGGTTACGCCTGTTCTAACCTCGTCCAAGAAAATGCCGCGAATGTCCTTATCCGACTCGGGGTCTCGTAGCGTCTCCAATACCATCGGGACCATGTCATCACCTTGGGCGTGACAGTTCACGGGCACGGCCAAAACGAAAGCCAAGAATGCTGTGGGCAAAGCGGAGTATCGCAATAGACGAGGCATTTCAATTCGCAGACAGTGAGGAGTTCAAAGAGATATTGGTGAGCGATTTTCGCAATGGCATGTGCCACATAAAAGAGCCGCGAAGGCTAGTTCGCGGCTCTTTGTTACTGTCGATTTTTAATCAGACGAGGATCGCCTGCAACCGCGCTACTTTCGAGCGCAAGCCAGCATACCTCGAGTTGCGGCAAGTTTGACGTGCTTTGCCGGAGTCCCTTTGGCAAGCGTCTTGTACTTCATCAGCGCGGCGGCTTTGTCGCCACTAGCGAGCATGCTTTCTGCACAGGCAAATGCCGCAT
>CAYQMZ010001219.1:0-1697 GCA_964418725.1 uncultured Pirellulaceae bacterium | reverse complement strand
GCCTTTCATGTGAGCAGATAGCCACAGATCTCGCAGCCGCGAACGGAAATTAGGTCAAGTCCACTCAATCGCAGAGACTAACAACCATGGACCGAAGAAACTTTATCGCCGCGGGCTCTGCGAGTACGGCGGCCGCCTTGTTGAACTGCACGACGGAGGCAATCTCACAAGAAAACGGCGAACCTAAAATCGCCAAGGCCAACGAGTTATTGAACGTCGTTTGGGACAAAGCTCCGTGCCGCTACTGCGGTACTGGCTGTGGCGTCGAAGTAGCCGTTCGCGATGGCAAAGTCGTCGCTGTTCGGGGTGATGAAAAGAGTCCAGTCAATGAAGGCCTCCTGTGCGCGAAGGGCTATCACTTGCCGGCGATGCTGTACGGACGCGATCGACTCACACACCCCATGCGTCGCGACGCGGATGGCAAGCTGACGCAAATCAGTTGGGACGAGGCAATTGACCTGATCGCGTCCAAGTTCTCAGAAACGCTCGAGCAACATGGACCTGACTCCGTCGCCATGTACGGCTCCGGCCAATGGACGGTCTTCGATGGCTACGCTGCGCAAAAATGGATGAAGGCCGGAATGCGCAGCAACAACATCGACCCCAACGCCAGACTGTGCATGGCGAGCGCTGTCATGGGATTCGTGACGCAGTTTCAAAGTGACGAACCGATGGGTTGCTATGACGATCTTGATATCGGAGAAGACTTTGTCCTGTGGGGCAACAACATGGCTGAAAACCACCCGGTGCTGTTCAGCCGCGTCTTGGAAAACAAACGCAAGAATCCGCGTTTGAGGATCGTCGACATCGCAACTCGTTGGACCACCACCAGCGACTACGCCGATATGTTCGTTCAAATTCGGCCCGGAGCTGATTTAGCCTTGGCCAACGGAATCCTACATCTGCTCATCAGAAACGGGCATGTCGACAAACAGTTCATCGAAGAAAACGTCGTCTTCAAACGAGGCATCGAAGACCTTGAGACGATCGGATACGGATGCTTCGATGACCAAAAAGAATCCTATAAGTTCAAAGATCAGGCGCAGCCCAGCACGTTCGAAGACTTCGCCGTCTTTCTCAATGACTATACACCTGACAAGGTCAGCGAAATCAGCGGCGTGCCTGCTCAGCAAGTCGAAGCACTGGCCGACCTCTACGGTAACTCGAGACGCGGCACCGTCAGCATGTGGTGCATGGGCGTGAACCAGCATTCACGCGGCACGTGGATGAATAACCTGATCAACAATTTGCATCTGATCACCGGCAAGATCAGTCGCCCAGGCAGCAACCCGTTCAGTCTCACCGGTCAACCTTCAGCCTGCGGAACAGCTCGCGAGGTCGGTACTCTCTCGAATCGACTTCCTGCCGACATGGTGGTGATGAAACCAGAGCACCGCCAGAAAGCCGAAGAAATATGGAAACTTGAACCCGGCACCATCAATCCCAAACCCGGTTACCACACCGTCGACATGTTTCGTGCACTCACGCGTGGGGACGTCAAGGCAATGTGGATTCAGGTGACGAATCCGTGGGTGACGCTACCCAATCTGAATCGCTTTGAACGCAAACCGGGAGACGGTCGCTTCATCGTTGTCAGCGACATTTACCCGACTCCGACAACCGCCGTCGCTGACTTAGTCCTGCCGTCAGCGGCCTGGGTCGAACGAGAAGGAATGTTTGGCAATACCGAGCGGCGG
>CAYQMZ010001218.1:0-1697 GCA_964418725.1 uncultured Pirellulaceae bacterium | reverse complement strand
GCAGAAGTGAAACAGATGTGTGTGAGAACGACTGAATCCTCGTTTGCAGTTTACACCGAACGTGTAGTACCAAATGCCCCAACTGCGGCAATGAAAACCAGCGTCATTCTGTGCGATCAACTTCAGTTCAGCGGCGTACTCATCGCCGATCGCCAGCCAGAAGGTTCCGTCGTCGCTGAGCACCCGATGTACTTCCTGGATCCACTTACGCGACCAATCCAGGTAGTCGTTGGAGCTGCGTTTGTCTTCGTAGACGTCGTAGTCATATCCAATATTGAAGGGAGGGTCTGCAAATACCAAGTTCGCACAACCTGCGGGGAGGTTTCCCAAGCCCTCGATGCAGTCGCCCTGTTGAACGCTGTTGACGGGTAAGCCCTTCTTTTTCCTTGCCACATTATTCTCCTGGCGTCGACTAAGGGGACGCTATCGGACACCCTGGAAAAGACTGGAGCCAACCCGAACGATTGTCGCTCCCTCAGCAATGGCTTCTTCAAAATCGGCGCTCATGCCCATTGAAAGTTCGTTGAAATCGAACGAAGGGTATTCTTCCGCCAGCTGGTCTCTTAACGTACGCAGTTGGGCAAAGTCCTGGCGGGCCGCTTCCGCAGTCGTACCCAGTCCCGCCATGCACATCAGACCTCGAAGTCGAACGTTTGGGCATTCGGCAACGGCATCAACACCAGCTCGAACGTTTGCTGACGAGAAGCCGTGTTTCGCTTCGTCACCCGAGGTGTTGACTTCTAACAAGATGTCTTGAGGTGAGTTCGGATCGAGCTCGGCTTGAAGACGGTCAATAGCTTCCAGCAGCCGAATTGTATCCACGGAATGGATCAGGGACACGATCGGTTGAGTCTTCCGCAGCTTGTTGCGTTGCAGGTGTCCGATTTGGTGCCAGCGAATTTCGAGGTCGCTAAGTTCCTCGTGTTTCGGCCACAAGACTTGCGGTCGACTCTCGCCCAGGTCGTGGCATCCGGCCAAAACAAAGTCCCGAGTAACGGAAGCGTCGACGTACTTCGTGACCCCGACCAAAGTGACGTCGCCAGGGTCGCGATTCGCACGTGATGCGGCATCCGCGATCCGGTCTCGCACTTGGCTCAAATTGTCGCGGAGGATCTGTTGTTGATCTTGCATATTGCACGAATGGAAGTCAGCAAACCCTCAATTTACCAGCGACGAATCAGCCGAGCGATGGGGAGCCGGGTGATGGACCAGCGAATCGAGGCAAATTGTAACGTTGCCAAGGCTCAAATCGCGTTCGCTGAGTCATTTGGTTTTACTTACCGTCGCCTTCAGACGCTCACGTCCAGAATGGTTTCAGTTTCGCCGTCTTTTCCGAATCGAGCGACGAAGAACTCCGACGTCCGGTTCTGACCAAGAAACGTTCGATTTCCGGGTTGGGCAAGAGATCGGTAGATCACCCACTGACTTTTGCCAATCTGCACGCGATACGCAACGGCCACATCTGCCGGAACGGTGTGAAGACTTTCTGCGACCGTCAGGACTCGCCAGGTCAGCGCCTTATTGCGTCGCGATGGATCCAAATCGAAGAACAGCGGAGCGAATAGTCCGCGGCCGCGCTGACTGATTTCCAGCCCGGCCGGATCAGTGCGGAACCGACTATTGGCACCGGCTACTTTCCACTCGGGAAGCGAGATTGGCAGTACCGTGCCCAGTCGCTTCTCGCCCAACATCATGGC
>CAYQMZ010001217.1:0-1698 GCA_964418725.1 uncultured Pirellulaceae bacterium | reverse complement strand
TGGCATCGTCGAGGCAATACTCTGAGTCAACAGTGGCCGACTAACTACTTGGTTAGTACACCAAAGAATCTTCATGACTAACCCGTACGAATACCCTCGCGAGCCACAACTTCCCGTTCGGGCTCCCGCGATTCGTCCGAGCACGCAGATCATGCTCGTCGCGATCGCGGTCGGCTTCGTTGTTCTCTACAACTTGCTTCAGCTTCGTCGGATTCCAAGCGGCCGTCCCGTCCCACTTTGGCCGACACTGTTGATTCCGTTTGTGTTGTCAATTCTATCTGCGTTTCGATCCCTGTCCGTTTCAATTCCGCCGCTGACCGTCGTACTCGGCATCATGTCTGCTGTCCCAGTTTTCGCTGCTGCTAGAGGTTGGCGTGCGGCCGAGCCCCATATCGCGTTGCTCATCGCGATTACACTCGCTGCTCCTTCCTTCTTCGTAGCTCGCTCATCGCGAGTTCGACGATCCTTGTGATATCCGTCTTCCCTTTCGAAAGAGTGGCGCGAGAACACAAAAATAAGCCGCCTTCGTACGCCAAATGGCATAAAAAGGCGGCTTACAGAGCCGATTCGTGTTGTTCGCGGTTGCCGCACCTGTTGGAGTTGCGAAAGGATTTCGCCGGCCGCGATCAATTGGGCGGTGATGTATCCACTAGGGATATGAGACGGGGCGTGCAACGGCAGGTGGTGGTGTTGGTAGGAGCTCGCGTGTCTCGATCGGGGAGGCCAGTTCAATCGGATTGGTAGCGATCGGTGTGATCGAAGGTGACTCGATCGGAGTTGATTCAACGATCGGCCCAACGATGTCGGCGTTGTAAAGCGACTCCGGAGAAATCTGCCCATTGAGATAGCTATTTGATGAATAGCCGTCGTCAATGATCTGTCCCTCTAAAATCTGGCCTTCGTAAATCTGACCGTCGTAGCTTGTGCTTGGCACAACCTGGCCCTCGAAGACTTGACCCTCGTAGGTTTGTCCTTCAATTGGTGCACTTGTGTGCCCGACTGTGCCGCCATAGCCAACTTCTCGGAACCCCTCGTTGCATGTGCAGTCCGTCGTCTTGGCACTGCGCCATGGAAGTACATTCCGCAGCCGCAGGCGACTTAGTTTCGAGGTTATCGATGATGTCGAATCACACGATTGGGCATCGTGTTGTCGAAGAATGCTGCAACCTGACATCAATGCCAGTAAAGTCGCAGCTAGAGTTAGGACGATTAGCCTCTTCATAATACTTCCCCATAATGGATGATGGCGTAGTGAGGCTGTGGGTCACGAAAAGGTACACCCACCGTCATGAGTTGCAAATCGCAATGGAACAAAATCAAAGATCTCTTCTCTGAGAATTTGAAACTGTTTGTTTTGTTGTGATCCGTGTAGTTAGAGGACCAGCGAAAGGGATGACGCTTGGGCCGGTTAAATTTGAAAAAATTTGCCGTCAAACTTTGTCATGCCGCTAAGAACCTGGGTCTATCCCGCCTACGTCCTGCTTCACCTGTGCGCGCTTGTTTGCAGCGCTGCAGAGCCAGTGGAACGATCGTCTCTCAGATTTGTTGTTGCCGCACCATCGGTCAGCCGCAGTATTGTTTCAGCTGAGATTCCGGTTGAGCACTCGGTTGCCAGCCGCCAATCGGCCGAAACGCATCGATCTATTGTGCAGCCGCCGCCCATCACGTTTGTGGAAACGGATTCCGTTGTTCCCAATA
>CAYQMZ010001216.1:0-1707 GCA_964418725.1 uncultured Pirellulaceae bacterium | reverse complement strand
GAATTGAAGGGCAATACCTGATTACCGAGGAAGGTGCGGTCAAGGAAGAGATATCTGGCGACTAAGGGTGGATGGTGACGAAGCAATGAGACTTGGTTTCCAATATTCTGCAGTGCGACGCGAAACATGGTCTATGCTCAAAATCCAGTTTTCCATTCGTTCTCTGTTAGTACTGATCGCCGTTGCCGCGTTCGGGACCCTTATGTATCCCCGAAAAGCTGCAATTTCGGGGCCACCGCAATCAGTCAGTTTCTTTGGCGAAGACCATACGGCCGCCGAGTTCCGTGATTATTTTCGGCGGTGTCCACGGCCTATTGAGAGCGTATCGCTTGACGGCAATCTATTGACTGATGACTCGATCGAAGGATTGGCAGACTATCAACACGCAAAGCGAATCACGGCGTGGTTTAACTGGGGTGGGTGCGGAACGTTGCCACCTCCGACTGATCATCTTCGCTGCCACATAACTGATCGCAGCATAAATATCCTGTGCAAGCTGCAGAGACTTGAAGAGTTGTACCTACCACAAACGGAGATGACAGAAGCTGGAATCCGGAAGCTTGCCGAGTTGCCAAACTTGCGCAAACTTCACATTGCCGGCTCCAACATTCATGGAACGGGGTTTCTAGCATTTTCGTCGAATTGTCAGCTTGAGGAGCTAGATCTCTCACGTACGCCAATTCGAGATGGCGACTTGGCCAATATCGCTCACCTAAAGAACCTGCGCATTCTTCGTCTTGAAAACACCAAGGTGACCGAAGACGGTTTGCAGATCCTGCAAAAGCTTAGGAAACTCGAACACCTATATATGCCAACAGAAGACTTGAGTTACACGAGGGTCTTTCGATTCTTCGAGGGGTTAGGGCCAAAGCGAACGACGCCACCGATGGTTTCTGCACTACAGACTTTCGGAGTCATTGGCGAATTCGACAAGTCCCAGGAGCTAAGAGTTTATCTTGGGAGGCACCCAGCGAAGCACGAGATTCTCGCATGCTCTGAAAGCTGCGAGCCGCCTGTCGTCTCTGTGCATCTCTTGGGAGCGGACATCACGCCAGAGATCGCAGATCTACTTGCCAAAATACCAACACTACGCAGTGTGTTCATTTCAGATGCCGACGATCTGACGCTGCGAAGACTTAAGCCACTACCGAGATTGCAGCAACTGTTTTTATCGCAGTTCGACATCAGCGGAGAAATCGCAGATCACTTGCGCGGATTTAAGGGTCTAAATCTGCTTTGTCTCAGTGACGGAAGCTTGGGCCGTCTTCACTGAAGAATCTTTATGAGTTACAGAATCTTCAAGGATTCCGAGTAGCTCGTTTGCGATCCCCATTCTCGATGGATTCATTGGATTCCGTTTTGCGGTTGAAGAATCTCGAATCGTTAAGTGTTGTCGAATGCCAATTTGCGGCATCCAAAGAAGAGATCATCCGTCGGCGTCCTTCACTCAAACAAGTGGAAGTGAGTCCCCGCAACCCGTGAAGGCCGCCTTTTCTGCGCCGAGAACTGAAATGCCATCTCACGCGTTCGAAAGTAATGCCAGGAAACGGTGAAGAACTCTTGTGGTCCGAGGCCACACTGCTTGTCAGAAATGTGCGAAGGCTGGCCAGTCTTCACGCATGCCTTGCCCGAAATCAAGCAGCGAAAGCCCGGAGCGGCTCGTTTTCTACCGTCTTTTGGATTGGAACAATTCTTGCTGATCGTGTT
>CAYQMZ010001215.1:0-1717 GCA_964418725.1 uncultured Pirellulaceae bacterium | reverse complement strand
GCCCAGCAGTCGTCTGCTGCTCGGGCTTCCCGAGATCAATAGCCTCGACGTGAGGCAACTTTGCCGCATCGACGGGCGCGTCCTTATCAAACACCATCAGCCAAACCGGAATCCGATGGCCCCACCAAAGCTGGCGGCTAACGGGCCAATCTCGCTTCTCGCCCAACCAATCGAGATAGCCCTTCTTGTATCGTTCCGGGATGATTTCCACCCGGTCGTCGCTTACGGCATCCATGGCGGATTGCGACAATTCGTTCATGCGAACAAACCACTGGTCCGCAAGATAGGGCTCGATGGTCATCTTGCTGCGATCGGACTTCGCCATTTCGATTTCGCGATCTTCGACCTCAATCAGCAGCCCTAGTTCCTCCAAATCAGCAACGATTTGCTGTCGAGCCTTCTTCATCGTCAGCCCAGTGTATTTGCCGGCTTCCGAATTCAGCGTGCCGTCTGGATTGAGGATATTGATCATCTCAAGATCGCAACGCTTACCAACTTCGTAGTCATTGGGGTCATGGGCAGGCGTAATTTTCACGCACCCGCTTCCCAACTCCGGCTTGGCCCACTCGTCAGCAACAAGTTGAATCGGTCGATCCATCAACGGCAGCATTACCATTCGCCCATCGTTCGCCATATCACGTAACAACTCGAGATGAGGAAGCATCTCCGTACGTCGTGCATCGAGCGCATCCAACTCAGCTTGGACCTGCGGCTTTTCTTTCTCGTTGGCTTCCTTGAGTTTCTGCTCGAGCTGCTTTTCAACTCGGCGCATCGCGGCTTTCGGATCGGGATGAACGGCAATCGCGCTATCGCCCAACATCGTCTCCGGTCGCGTCGTAGCAATCGTTACGAACTCAGGCTCGCCGGGCTTAGGATCTATTACCGGATACTTGTAGTGCCAGAAGTTGCCCGCAACCGTTTCGCGAAAGACCTCGTCATCACTAACAGCCGTCTGCAGGAAGGAATCCCAGTTCACCAATCGCTTGCCACGATAGATGAGCTGCTTTGAGAACAGATCAAAGAAGGTCTGTCGAACGGCTTTCGCACAGATTTCGTCCAGCGTGAATCGCGTCCGCTTCCAGTCGCAACTGGTTCCCATCTGTTTCAGTTGGCCCAGAATTCGTTTTTCGTATTGCTCCTTCCATGCCCAAATACGATCGACCAACGCTTCGCGACCTAAATCATGCCGCGTCTTGTCCTCTTCCTCTTTCAAGCGTCGTTCAACAACCGCTTGCGTTGCGATACCAGCATGATCCGTGCCGGGCATCCACAACGTGTTGTAGCCCTGCATACGCTTGAAACGAATCACGACATCCTGCAACGTGTTATTCAGCGCATGGCCTAGATGCAAGGCACCGGTTACGTTCGGCGGCGGAATAACGATCGTGAAGGGTTCACGATCATCGGGCTCGGCGTGGAAGTAGCCCTTCGATTCCCACATGTCGTAGAGCCGCGGCTGCGCCTCGTGAAAGTCAAAGCGGTTCGGCAGATCCTTGGCTGAAAAAGCGGCCATTGTTTCGTCCGTGGAATTTGTCATCTTGTTATTGTCTTATCGTTCACTACCAAGGCACAGAGAATTGGCGGACCGCTGACGCCCATGCACAGGGAAGCTTAGAGCAGCCCCCAAGCCCGCCAATTAAGTCGCTAAGCGGTTGCCGATTCCTTGGCTTTAGCCGCCGGCTCGTCTTTCGCGAGCTTGTATTCGACGGAATCAAGC
>CAYQMZ010001214.1:0-1717 GCA_964418725.1 uncultured Pirellulaceae bacterium | reverse complement strand
ACCTTGCGTCAACTTCTCAATTAGCGGAAGCAGAATCGACTATCGCTCATGCTCTTCCGATTCTCTTGTCTGACGAGCCAACAGAAGAACTAGCATGGGCGTATCGCGTACAGGCAGTCGTGCAGCGTGAACGCGGCTCCTACGATGCGTCGCTGGAGAGCAGCAAAGAAGCTCTCAGAATCTCCGAAGCTGTGTTGGGAACGGATCACCCGACAACGGTATCACTGGAGATCGAATTGTCTCCGATCTACCTGTTGCTGCGGAACACTACCGAAGCTGAAACGCATTCACGGGACGCCCTGGACCACGCCAACCGGCTAGGCAAGGTCAGCTACAACGCGGGGACAGCGAATCGTTATAGGGCCCAGGTGCTTGAGGCAGTCGGGAGACTTCCGGACGCGACGGACCACATACGGGAGGCTTTGCGCATCGATAGAGAAGTTGTCGGAGAAACGAGCGGATCCGTTGTGCTCGACTTAATCACGATGGCTCGCTTGGCTCGAAAACGAGGTCGAATGGATCGAGCTACGGAAGCGGCCCGAGCAGCGTGTGACTACGCAGAAGACGTTACGATCGAACCAAGCTTTATCAAGGCCAATGCCTACGACGAATTGGCTCAAGCGATTCATGTGACCGAGCCTCGTCAGGCCATTGGGTTTTGGCAAAAGGCGATCGATGCCAAGAAAGAAACACTGTCGGTCGCGCCGATTGTTGGGCACTATCTCAATGGTCAAGGGAATTGTTACAAGGTCTTGGGGGATTTCGCGGCGGCAGAGCAAAAGTTCCGAGAATGCATCGCCTTGCTGGAAAGGGTTTCCGTTGATGATATACGGCGTGACAAGTCGAAGCTTCGTGGACGGGGCCGAACGCCGTCGGAGATGGCAACCTATTTTCCCTTACATGCGACGCTGAACCTTACGGCGTTGTTGTACGAACAAGGTCGCGTCGATGAACTGAGTCAAATGGGAGGGGACGTGGTTGTTCGTGGTCGGGAATCAAAATCGGAACGATGCAGACTGCTGGCGGACGTCATCGAAGCAATCACCTACTTGGCAAACGACGATGTCGCGAAAGCCGAGGAGCTGTTGGACGGAATCATTGAGGATGGAACTGGTCCGCAGATCCAGCGGGGCGTCTACGCGCGAGTGCAATTGCTAAAGGCAGATGCACTGATCCGTCGTGGCGAGTTCCAGCAGGCGGAATCGCTGATAGTAAGACTGCAGACGTTTGTGCAGCGGCGCAAATTCGTGACGCTTCGGCATCCGCTCGAGCGATTGATGGAGAAGCTTCCGTAGGATGATGCGATACCGGTAAGTCTTTGCAAGCAGCAAGTGACCGTTCGCTTCTTCCGCTGGGTTGCGACCGCGTGACGGGAACCGATTCCGTCTATTCTAGACGCAATTCGCCTAAACGGTGAACGTTCGGTTTTCTTAATCCCAGCGCGGCTCTAGTTGCCTTCTGACGAGCGGTATGGCAACGACCGCCAAGAAATTCTTTGGATCCTCTGATCCCTGATTGGTCGCTTCGGCGCAATTCTCTTTGGAGCCGCAATTTTGCGTGCGACCGACTGCAAGAAGCTTCAACGAGTGCAAGTGATCCGATGCCTTCTCGACGACCAAAGCGACAAAACGTAAAGAAACAGCCACGACTGCGACAGTTCGAATCACTAGAGAGTCGTGAACTGCTTGCAGGAGACTTCGCAAACAGTTTGGTTGAT
>CAYQMZ010001213.1:259-1718 GCA_964418725.1 uncultured Pirellulaceae bacterium | reverse complement strand
GATGTGGAGCAGCGGAAACTTCTGCGACCGAGAATCGCGTCAGAATCGACTTACTGCGCCGGACGCTGGGTTTAGACTTCAGTCAACTTACCTCTCCCTGCCCAAGAGGATTTAAAGAATGTGGCAAGGCATGAACCGATCACCGGTTGTGTCAGCAATTGGCTCCGTGAAGGAGCCAGTTGTATTTTTGAGGTTCTCGGAGGCCGAAGATGTCAGTTCGACGATCGGAGACGGAACTAGATCAAATTGCTAGTGGCTGCAAGCCGCAAGCAAAACGAGGAGACATCACCATGGCAATGGAAGCGAATGGTAAGCGGCAGTACAAGGTTGAGTACATCGAGAAGGGACGAAATTGGCAGCGGAAGATCCAAGTAATGCAGTCCAGCAATGGGAAGCTGCAACGAAAGCAATCAGACGCGTCCATTGCGTTCGACTCAAGCGTTCCACAAAGCGGCGAGCAGCTGGTCGAGATGCTAATGAGCCCTAAGAACGCAAACTCGTTTCTTTCAACCGATGGTTGGCTTTCGAAGCGAGATATTTTTGTTATTGCTGTGAGTCATTTCTTACTCCGCCTAATTCCATTTTTAGCGGAAGAAATTGCTTTAGCACTTAACTGATCCCTGCACACGAGAGAGTATTCGGCCTCATTCTCTCGTGTGCGTTTTATCCAATCGATGATCACCGAGTGGGCATCGATCTACCAACAATCTCATCGTCAGAGTGCTGCCGCGGCGACACTTTGGCATCGCCGTAAGTCGGGATGACCGACTTACATTGTGAAAATCGTGTCGGACAACAATGGAGGTCCGCACACTTTGAAAAGGAGGTGTCATGGGAACAACGAAACCAGCCCATGAAATCAAGCTCGGGAAAATAAAAGCCACGATATGGGCAAATGAAACGGAGGATCACGCAGTGTGGTTCAACGTGCTCTTGCTGCGGCTTTACAAGAATGGCAATGGATGGAAGGAGACGACGGCATTGCGTCGCGATGACCTTCCCATTGCGATGAAAGCGATGGACATGGCGTATGGCTGGATTTGGACGAAGGAAGAGCAAGTCCAGCGAGCAGAACGCAGCGCAGCCAATCAAGTTTTGGCAGGTGCAAGGAGGTCGTCATGATCGTGATCCCACGTGGCTTCGCGGTGATGCAGCTCGGCATGATTGTTGTGACGCGGAAGGCAGCGGCTGATCTGGATCCAGATCAGGCGAATGCTGCTTTGTTTCGGCACATGACGGGCGATTGGGGCGAAATCGACGATAGGGATTACGCGAAGAACGATGAGGCTCTCGAACAGCGAGGCCGGGTCGTTTCTTCCTATATGGATCGTGATTGCCGTCGCTTCATGATCATCACGGAAGCAGATCGTTCCGTAACGACGATTCTGTTACCACACGAGCAATGATCAGCTGGTTTTAAAAGGTTTTTGCGAGGAGAAGTGCCAGTCACTTCTCCTCT
>CAYQMZ010001213.1:0-230 GCA_964418725.1 uncultured Pirellulaceae bacterium | reverse complement strand
CAAACTAGCAGACGCCCGACGTTCGATTGTGCGGGCCAAAGAAGCCGCGCAAGAACGACTGTTGCAACTTGATGCCGAACTACGCGAGATCAAGGTGACGATTAAGTCACTCGAATCTGCATTGAAGGCGCTTAACGGACCTAGGAAAGGTAGCGCTAGCAAGTCGCCGTCGTTGCCTCCCAACACAGATGCCCTGTGACGAAGCGGTTCCCCAGGAAAGTGAGTTAGGG
>CAYQMZ010001212.1:0-1720 GCA_964418725.1 uncultured Pirellulaceae bacterium | reverse complement strand
AGCCAGGTCCTAGCGTTAGAGAACGCGTGCTGGACACACTTTCCTAAGAAATGGCTGCGGCGGAGAGCTCAGCATACAGCCCGCGAGACGGGGCAACGACGAGCTTCGAGCGGAACGAAAAGGTGAGACGGTGATGTCCACCGTCCCACCTGCACAGGGATTCCCTGACCGCGAAGCCGTGTGTCCCACTTCGCTGAACAAACGGTACACTCGGAACGTCCCGTACGGCCGGTTGAATTGGGAAAAAGCTCAGAATCGGCACCGGAACCGAGATCGTAATTCGGGCTATGCCGGTTAGGTGAGGTCTACGGCCCCCGACGGCTTCACACTCAGGCCCAAACAGCGCCAGAGCCGGAAGCGATTCGTCCGATTTCGAAAGACTCCATTTGGTGATCGTGGATCGTCGACCTGACCTGCTCAACCGCCGAAGGCTCGACCGCCAGCACTAACCCCAGGCCTCGGTTGAAGACGCGATCCATTTCGTCCGAGTCCACATCGCCAAGTCGTTGCAGCCAGGGAAAGACGCCGGGGATAGCCCAACTGTCACGCTGAATGACGGCCTGCCGCCCCTCAGGCAAAATACGGGCAATGTTCTCGCACAGGCCTCCACCGGTAATGTGCGCGATACCGTGCACTTGCGGGCCACAATGACTGAGAAACGCTTTCGCGACGGCGACATAAATCTGAGTCGGCAGCAAGAGTGCGTCACCAACCGTGGCACCTAACTCGTCGACAAAGTCATCGCACTTCAAACCAGCAATCTCAAACACGATCTTTCGGACGAGGCTAAATCCGTTCGAGTGCAAACCGTTGCTGGCAATTCCGACCAGCACATCTCCTTCGTTTATCGCCTGGCCATCGATCGCTTTCGAACGATCAACGACGCCAACAGAGAAACCAGCCAGGTCGTATTCGCCCGGGGCATACAGATCCGGCATGATCGCGGTCTCGCCCCCAAGCAATGCACTGTCAGCCGCCACGCATCCATCGCTGATCCCCGAAACGATTTGCTCCAGCAAGACCGGGTCATCCTTGGACATCGCCACATAGTCCAAAAAGAACAGCGGCTCTGCACCACAGCAAATCGCATCGTTGACGCACATGGCGACAAGATCGACGCCCACGGAATTGTGCTTACCAGCGGCGGTTGCAACCTTTAGCTTCGTCCCGACACCGTCGGTGCAGGCAACCATGACGGGATCTTCGTAGTTACGAGAGAAGAGCTTGTTGGCAAAGTCCAATTGAAACAGTCCCGCGAAGCCGCCCTCTAGCTTCTTCACCCGCGGCGAATGAGTACGGTTCATCCAACGAGGCAACTTTTTCATCGCCTCTTCGTACTTATCCAGGTCGACTCCCGAGTCCTTGTAGGTCGCTTTCGTGGCGGATGATTCGGACATTTTGCAGTCTGGGGCTCGAGGACACTGAACTGTTCTATTCAGCTGGTTGGCGTCTGCTGGCAGCTCCCACCGCAGGAAGAAATGCGAGGCCCTGGCCATAAATGGCTTAACTCGATGGGGAACGCGATTCTGTTGGCGATTTCACTCGGTGTCAACGACCGGTAGAATGAGTGGTTAGTGAATGGTGCCTATTCACTTCGGAAACACTCACCTCCCTACCGACGAAATCGGGCTCACTCCAATGAAATACTTCATCCCCACCTCCGTCGTCACGTTGTTCTGCGTCGTCATATCCGCTGCGCTTGCCCAAGACGCAGAGAAGA
>CAYQMZ010001211.1:0-1726 GCA_964418725.1 uncultured Pirellulaceae bacterium | reverse complement strand
GGTCTGGCATGTGTTCGAGAGAATCAGCTGCGAACCTCGTGTTCGAAAGGCTGCGACTCGAACTGACGAACTCGCAAGAGTTCGCGATCGCATGTCAGAAGTCAGCCGAGGGCATAGTAGGTGGATGCAGGCCGGTGAGGGTCTTAAGGCACTCCAAGTCGAAAGACGGAGAGTGAGACGCCAAGCGTCTCCACAGATAAACTGAACCGTAGTCCCATTGAAGGCCTGAACGGTCCCTGGCGATAAGCCGGGTAAATGGAGTGGCAAGTAAGTCCGAGAACTCATGAACGGTAAACGGCAGAAAACCAGAACACAGCAGTTGCCTGAGCAACAGCTACTGGCCTTTGCTGCGGAGGGTAGGGATGAATCTCCTGATGACCGCAGCGAAGGGACTGTGCCGGACGCGGTGGACTCGATCACTGAAAGCCCGACGAGTAGCGACAGGTTGATGGAACGCATCTGCAATCCATACAACTTCGCCCGCGCGATGGCGAAAGTCATCCGCAATGGTGGTGCTCCTGGTGTGGACGGAATGAACGTGAAGGAACTCGAAAAGTACTTCGAGCGTCATTGCGTCCGGATCACCGGGGAGCTTCTTTCGGGAACGTACCGACCTCAACCCGTGAAACGCGTGGAGATTCCTAAGCCGGACGGCGGAGTACGCAAGCTTGGTATTCCGACGGCGGTGGATCGCGTGATCCAGCAGGCAATCCTTCAGGTGCTTTCACGTCTGTGGGACGAAACATTCTCGGACAACAGTTTCGGTTTCCGTCCACGTCGCTCTGCTCATGATGCAGTGGCACGCTCCCAGAGCTATCTGGAAGAGGGCTACACATGGGTCGTGGACATGGATCTGGAAAAGTTCTTTGACCGCGTCAATCACGACGTGCTGATGAGCCGCGTGGCTCGTCGTTTGAAGGACAAGCGACTGTTGAAATTGATCCGCGCGTTCTTGAACGCTGGCGTGATGGAGCACGGTCTTTTCAGCGATACGTTCGAAGGAACTCCGCAGGGCGGTCCGCTTTCTCCGCTGTTGTCGAATCTGCTGCTAGATGACCTCGACCGTGAGCTCGAATCTCGCGGCCTACGGTTCTCTCGATATGCGGACGACTGCAATATCTACGTCAAAAGCGAACGTGCAGGCAAGCGAGTACTGCAAAGCGTCACGAAGTGGTTGGCGAAGAAGCTTCGGCTGAAGGTCAATGAACAGAAGAGTGCGGTGGACCGACCTTGGAAACGCAAGTTCTTGGGGTTTACGTTCACGACTCGACGCAAACGTAGTATCGCTCCGCAGTCCCGCACGAAATTCAAGAAACGCATTCGCGAGATCACGAAACGGAACCGAGGCTCGTCCTTGGCTCGTGTGATTGGCGACTTGCGTCGTTACCTGATCGGCTGGCGAGGCTACTTTGGCTTCTGCGAAACGCCGTCGGTGTTAAGCGAGTTGGATCGTTGGCTTCACCGCCGCTTACGAAGTTATGCTTGGAAGCAATGGAAAACCGGCAAGCGCCGGTTCAAGGAGTTACGGCGTCTGGGTGTCGGCAAGGATCTTGCCGCTCAAACAGCCGGCAGTCGCAAAGGCGTCTGGCATCTGAGCCGTTCTCCAGCCCTGAACTTCGCCTTGCCCGGCAGGGTGCTAGCGGAGATGGGTGTCCCCTTGCTTCTCAAGCCACCTAAAACCAAAGTTTAACCAGCCGAACCGCCGTGGTACGGACCCGTATGCCCG
>CAYQMZ010001210.1:0-1729 GCA_964418725.1 uncultured Pirellulaceae bacterium | reverse complement strand
GACATCGACGCCCTCAGCATCGCCATGCATCGCGAATCCCCAAGCATGATGTACGACATGAATTTGGACGGTAAAGTAGACATCGCAGATCAAAACCGTTGGGTGCAAGACTTTGCGAAGACCATCCCCGGCGACACCAACCTTGATGGGCATGTCAACTTTACGGACTTTCTTCAGTTCTCCGCTCACTTCGCACAAGCAGGCGCGGTCTGGTCTCAAGGCGACAACACAGGCGATGGACTTGTTGATTTCGCCGACTTTTTGACAATCAGTCAGAACTACACCAATTCGGGTGCTTCGGCGATTCCGACGACGCATGCAGCGGCGATACCTGAACCAAGCGGGCGCGAACTAGCAGTTTCCATGCTGCTGATGCTGACCATCCTTCGAGCAAAACTGATGTCGAAGATCTGATGGCCTTCCGCCTAGGAAAGGCGGCAACCAAGTCAATGCTCCTACTGCGGTGCGAAGACCTGAACTTCGACGATCTTCGAGAACGAATCGAACACGTAACCCTTGTTACCAAAGCTCTTCACACGCACGAACCGCACGGGGCGAGGAGCGAATCGGTGCTCGACTCTCCCCTGCCCTTTCGCGGGTTTCTCCAGTCGCTCTGCGACTTGCTCAAATTCCTGCCCGTCACTCGAGACTTCAACGACATACTTTTCAAACGAGTTGCTGATCGTGTAGGCATGGACTACGACACGTTCCACGGTTTCGGTATGGCCCAGGTCGACGGTCAATTCAACGGGCGTCGGGTCGGCCGGATACGCAAGA
Organism: uncultured Pirellulaceae bacterium; assembly: GCA_964418725.1. Classification (GTDB taxonomy): domain Bacteria; phylum Planctomycetota; class Planctomycetia; order Pirellulales; family Pirellulaceae; genus CAYNJG01. Next base: position 952 of record CAYQMZ010001210.1, on the reverse strand, counting down.
CAAAAGTCCAGGTTGCGAAGGCCGCCGTCGGTAATCCTGCCTGCCGAAAACGGAGCGGCAGTGGCAACAGATGACTCCACGGGTTTCCCCAGAGCCAGGTTCTCGTCGGGCGTCACTCCAGTCAGCCTCATGCGACTCCCGTGCCCGACCTGCTTTCCGCCGCGAAACAATGCAGCTCGTACAACCGTAGTCTTGTGAAGGTCAAATGGTTCGGAGTAGACCAGTGATTCAATGTTCGGCTCGGTACCGTCCAGCGAGTAACGAATTTCGCCTTCGCCCCACCCGTCTCGTGTTGCCAACGTGATGCTCGAATGATTGGCGAACACGCCATCATCTGGGACCACCAAAGACTCAGCCGAAATTGCAACAGGATAGAACGCCGCCTGCCGGAGTCCCTCCGTAGCCGATGAGCGAGCACGAAAGCTCGCTAGATCTCGCTTCCGGCGTGGATCCCAAGCGACGTCGGCAAAAGGGACAAGCCGCAGAACAACCTGTCCAAAATAGTTCTCCTCACGACCTTCCCACCACGGCATGCAGAATCCAATCAGCCGATCTGTGGGAGATACTTCGATCGGATTGGAATAGGTCGGGATGCCTGGATTCACGTGCTTGAAACGCGTCAACTGCAGCGACTTGTAAATATGCTCGGGCGAACACATCGTAAAGTTGATCCGCGGATAGTGGTCAACGATGTAGAGTGGATCCCACGCAGCATTCACTACGCGATAGCCGTCCCGAAGCATGCGATCCGCGGGATAATTGATCGTCCGCCAGTTGATATGAATGACTTCCTCATTCACTTTGTTGTCGCCGGCCCCAGGTCGCGGGCCTTCCCAAACCAGCGTCTCCCTTCCCTTTTCTTTCAAGTATCCATGAAGTTTGTTGATCAGCTCTCGTTGCAACTCTTCTGGAACCCCGAACGCTTCATCACCACCGATGTGGGTGTATGGAG
>CAYQMZ010001209.1:0-1736 GCA_964418725.1 uncultured Pirellulaceae bacterium | reverse complement strand
AGCCGACGGATCGCGAGAGGGACGCTAATTCCGGCGTGGTGAGACGTAAGCAAACCCGTGGTGGCAGTCAGAGCAGGAGTGCCCGCACTCCAAACGTTCCCGCCGCTCACGATTCACGACAGTCTAGCAGAATTGCGTTTACTCAAAGAGGACGCACAGGCTCCGACTTCCCAGCGTTAGCACCGCAAGACTGGTCCTGCTGCACCTCGGAATCTGTCAGTGACTATCGGCAGTCACGGGCTCCCCCGCGATTTGCTGATGCTGATCGACGGCGGCCTGGTGGGCGTAAAGACCGGCAACTCCCACCCGCCGATGATTGAGCTCCTCCAGTCGTTCAAGCTTTCCGTATACGGTCAGCATGTCGCCGGCGTTGATCGTGGTGGCTCCCGTTGGAGCCCCAATGTATTCACCGTCGGCACGGCGCACCCCCAGCACCAGGACACCCTCCTTGGCCAACCCAAGATAGGCCAAGCTGTTACCGTCCATCCAAAGCCCCGGTGCAACATCAACCTCGAGAACCGAGTAACCGTCGACCAGGTGCAACAGGGCCGTATAGTCGTGCAGGTCCAGGCCGGTGTACTTTTCGAGTGCCCATTCGATGTACTGATGCAACTTGTCGTCGACCCACTTGCTGGACGAAACAAAGTACAGCGTGCTCAGCCCGATGATCAGCATACAGAACCGGCCCAACCAAGAATCGATTTGGCCGTCGCCATTCACATCGACACCGCGGAACGACAGGACTAACGTCGCCACAACGGTTGCCGTGCCGGCGTTCCCAAGCAACATCAATGTACTCACGATTCGCCTCCGTACTGGATGCTCCATGATCCCTTCGGATTCGCGACTGGAGTACCCAACGCCACAGTACGCCGCGCGTGCTTGAAATCGCGCAGAGTCACGCGACATACCCGTCAGCTCCAGCATGACTGCAGCCGTGCGTGTGATGAACATCGAAAAACTGATAACCAGCAGCAGAAGAGCGAGAGCAGTCATGAGCGTCCTCGATTGCGATTCTTTCCGTGGTGGCGCGGCGCTAGACGCCGAAAGTCTTCTGAGCGTACGAGCCTAAGAGCTCCAATCGCACGGTCTTTTTGCTGAGCAGATCGACTGCCTTGCGAACCTTCAGGTCAGACTGATGCCCAAGCAACTCGATGAAAAACAGGTACTCGTTCGGGGAACCGGGCTTGGGAAATGACTCGATCCAAGTCAGGTTCAATCCCTTGCGTTTGAATATCAACATCACATCCGCCAATGATCCTGGTTGATGTGACAACTCGAACATCATGGATGTCTTGTCATTGCCGGTTCGTTCGGCCACCTCTGACCCGATGATTGCGAATCGCGTGACATTGTCTTTGTTGTCTTCAATATTTTTCCCCAGCACCTTCAGCCCGTATTCCACGCCCGCCTGCTTGCTGGCGATCGCGCCAACGTGCTTATTCTTCGCCGCACGTTCTGCTGCTGCAGTCGTACTGGACATGGAAACGATTTTGGCTTCGGGCAAATGCTCCGACAGCCACTCGCGACATTGCGAAATTGCCTGCGGCTTGCTGCACACTTCTTTGATGTCAGAACGCTTACCAATCCCCAACAGATTGTGATGGATTGCCAGAGGCACCTCACCGCAGATCTTGACCGCCGCGCGTGTGAGCCGCTCGAGCGTATCCACGATTCGGCCGTCGGTAGAATTCTCGATCGGCACAACACCCGCCGTGACATGGCCCGTGCTGACT
>CAYQMZ010001208.1:0-1736 GCA_964418725.1 uncultured Pirellulaceae bacterium | reverse complement strand
TACAAGTTCGCGGCTACTTGTGGGTAAAGACAAGATAGGAACCGGCCCTGCGAAAATTAAGCGAATGAATGTCGCTGGGCGCGAGCGCAAAAAAATCCGCTGGCCATCAATGATTGCCAGCGGAAATTGTGAAGTTGCAAGTTGCGATAGCGGCCGACTCTACTACTTCTTAAATGCAGCGTGGTCAGGGTTGCCGCCTGAACGAACGAAGGCCAATAAGTCTAGGATCTCGTCCGTCTCGAAGGTATTCAAGAGTCCGGTTGGCATCATCGAGACCTTCGCCGGAATCACTTCCTCGATGGCTTCGCGATTGACGCTCGTGTGCTTGCCAGGGTCGAGCATGTTTTCCATGACGCTCAATCGTTGACCGTTCATATTCACCACACGCCCAACCACTTGGCGGCCATCATCCAAGACGAACTGCGACGCCTGGTATTGGTCTGAGATCACTTTGCTCGGTTCAATGATCGATTCGAGCAGTGCCTTGTGATCGAAACGCGTTCCAGCAGCCGTCAGATCCGGACCTGTGTTTCCGCCGTCACCAGCGAATCGGTGACACTTATAACACCCGGCTTCGGTGAAGTACTGCTTGCCTTTGTGGAAGTCTCGTCCGGACATCCCGTTTTGTACGGTGCCCAGCAAATCGTTGATCTTCCACTCTTTGACCAGTTTTGTCCGTGCAACAGCGGTCAGTTCCGTTTTTGGTGGTTTGAATTCCAGAACTGATTTCAAACGCTTCTTTTGATCTGCTGGCAATTCCTTAACTGCCACGTCTCGGATTTGATCCAAGAATCCGCCGAATGACGCACCGCCTCGTCGCGAAGACTTGGCGTCATTGAACCATCCAAAGTAGCGATCACGCAGCTCGTCCGTCCAACCTTCTTCCAGCGTTCGCAATGCATAGGCAAAGTGAATCTGTTCTTCTTGCGTTGGTGAGTTCTCAAGCAATTCGACGCTACGAGCGGCAGTGCCTGGAGCCTGCAAGTACGTTAGCAGCAAGCTCAACTCGCGATTTAGAGGAAACGTTTCTGATGGATAGTGATCCGTTAGGTACGAGGTTACTTGCTCTCTGACACCGCGATCCAGATCGGCCACATTTTCGGGGCCCAGACGGATGAAGCACAGTGCAATCGCACGCATCAAGTCGACCTTTTGGAACTCGCTCATCTCGCTCCACGGCGTTCGCAAGAGATTGTCGATCGCCGACTTCATCAGTGCAGGGTCACGCTCGGCACAGCGAGCCAGCGCGATCGTTGCGTAGATCTTTTTGACGGTATCCGATTCTGCCAGCACCTTGTCCTTCCAATCGGAAACGTTCTGATGCTCAATCGCGATACGTGCGGCGAATCGAATACCACGGTCGTCACTATCCAGATACTTCCACGCTTTATCGACAGCTTCCGGCATGTTCGCAAAGTGCATCGCTTCTAAATCGCGTCGCAGTTGTCGATCCGCAGCACCTTCGGTCTGCAGCATCGCCGGCGTCGTCAATTCATCGCCCTCGTAGGTGACACGATAAAGTCCAGATTGCGTTCGTCGTCCACCAATCGTGAAGTACATCGATCGATCCGTTGGATTGATCACGATGTCGGTGACGGGAAGTGGGGCTCCAGAAATGAAGGGAACCTTTTCACCGACGTAGGTGGAGCCGACTGGTTTCAAGAAAATTGAGTAGATAACGCCGTAGCTCCAATCGGAAATGAACAACGCGCGTTGGAATTTGTGCGGGAACTTGG
>CAYQMZ010001207.1:0-1739 GCA_964418725.1 uncultured Pirellulaceae bacterium | reverse complement strand
GCGACGCGGCGTCCAGATATCAGCAGCTGGCTGTGCGGGATCCATCACAAAGCCTGGAAGAAGCGCGTACCCGTCTAGCCATTGGGAAAGTCCACGAACAACAGCAAGCATTTGAATTGGCCGACGACAACTACCGACAAGCTCAGACGATACTTACGCGAGCCCCCAATGGCATCACGGCCAGCTATGAGCTCGCAAAGACGCACTACTTGCTTGGAATGGGACGCGTGCGACATGGCAGCGTCGCAGATTCAGTAGGACTACACGGCCCAGCGGGCAGACGCCCGGATGAAGCAATGATCGGACCAGGCCACGGCCATTGGGATACCGCAACGGAAAGCCAGCGTTCCCAAAGTCTGGCGTCCGCAGTCAGCATATTGAGCGATCTGCATCAACAACACAGCGATGTAGTGGAGCACCAGTTTCTTTTGGCACTGTGCCTTCGTGAACAAGACGATTACGGTCGCGCCATTGAACTACTTTCAGAATTGGAGCAGCGTTTTCCCAAAGTAACTCGCTATCGGGATGAGTTGTGCAAGACATACCTTCGTCGACCAGGCCGCAGCATTCTGGACCTGGAACTCGCGTGCCGCTTGGCTGAAGGACTTGTCGAGGATCGGCGAAACGTCGCAAGTTACCGCATCAATTTGGCACATATTTACGTGTATCTCGGCTTCGAATACCGAGAAGACAACGACATGCGACACGCTGAGGAACTCACACGCAAGGCGATCGCAGTCCACCGTTCTGTTGTTGAAGACTTTCCAGGGCTCGCGTCACTATCAAATCGGCTACAGGCGAACGACACCCTGCGCCTCGGCGGCTGGCTGTCGCGAATGCTGCGTCATGAGGAGGTGATTGAACTGTTAGAGCCGCTGGCCGAGCAGATCGCTGACTCTTTGCTGGCAGACAGTGAATCCGAAGAACTGGCGACAAAGGACCTGGACGAATCAGCCTTTGTGCTTCGAGCATGCGCCGAAACGCTTCTGCCGGCTTATCGAGCGACCAATGACCAAGTCGGTCTGTTCGTCGCAATGGAGTGGCTTCGCGACGCGCAATCCGCTCAACCGCTGCCATCTGGTCCGATCGGTTCTCCGCCGCCCGGTGGCCCCAATCGGCCACCACCGCTCGGTGAACCGCCATCCGATTTCCCGCCGCACGAACCATGGGTAGGGCCTCCCCGGCCATTTGCTCGTCCCACGCCGCCTCAAAACCCGGCCGAAGTCATCGAGATGGTCCTTAGCTATGATCTCAATGACGACGGTCAAATTTCACGAGAGGAAGTACCGCGACGGATGGCCAACGAGTGGTTTGAACGCGTTGACTCCGATCGCAATGGCAAGGTCGACGAACTGGAGCTTGACGAGTTGCTAAGCAAATAGGAGCAACGCCGCTACCGAGTCTTTGGTAACGACGCACTCCCGCTCAGGGCGTCGTGCTTATCGGCGCCGGCCAGCCCTCCCCTGCCCTACCGCGATATTTGCAAAGACGCGATCGACATCGTCCGGTTGCATTGTCGAGAAATCCATCGGACGACCTTCACTCAACCTGCCGCCCGACATCCTTGTAGCCTCGTTTGGACGCTGAGCTACCACGGGTACGCGATCACCGCCACGATCGTCGTCCTGCCGAATTGCTCGTCGCCGAATCCTCTCGTCACGCGGCCCACGAATTGGGCGTTCCCTTTGCCCACGCTGAACCCGAACACGATCCCGTCCGTCTCCTCCGTCAACGAGTGC
>CAYQMZ010001206.1:0-1754 GCA_964418725.1 uncultured Pirellulaceae bacterium | reverse complement strand
AAGTAAGACTCTTGCAATCGAGCGTAGCAATCGTCGGCAGCGTCGTAAGGCGCGTCTTCCAGGCAGCACGCGTACAGCAGGTTCTCCAGCAGGCTGCGCTCGGCCGTCGTAACGGGTTGGAAGTGCTTCTTCAGCACTTTGTAGACGTTGTTGATGATGTTGGCGCGATTAGATATTGCCATGGGTCTTACTTGTTTTTGGTTGCTTAGATGGACTTCGTCAGAGGTGTCTGTCTACGGTGCAAAGTCAAGAATCTGTTTCGTTCGAGTCTTGCGGTGGTGCATCTGTCGGATCCGGCGACGCGGCTGTCTCTTCCGAAGCTATCGAAGAATCCTCGTCACTCTCCGGCAAGACTTCGCCGAGAATCCGCGAGACTTCCACCGCGTTCTTGATCCCAGCGTCAAGGACGAATTTGAGTCTGGGCGTATACCGAAGATCGACCCGATTGCTGACCTTTTGTTGCAAGTAACCGGCCGAGCTTCGCAAGCCGTGCATACACAGTTGCTGCTTCTTTTCGTCGCCCATAATGGAGACGTGAACCTTCGCTTCACGCAAGTCGCCGGTGACCTCGACGTAGGTCACCGTGACATGGTCGATACGAGGGTCCTTAAGATCCGTGAGAATCGCCATACTGACGACTTCACGGATGGCGGAAGCTACTTTGAGAACTCGGCGCGATGTCATGCTATCTTCGTTAACTCAAGAAAACTTCCTGTGTGCCCTGAGTTCCTCAGCGTGCGAACGTAGTCGGGGTAGTGGTTAATCCAGAGTACGTGCGATCTTCTCGATCTTGTACGCCTCAAGGATGTCTCCCTCTTTGAGGTCGTTGAAGCCTTGTAGCTTCATACCGCACTCAAAGCCTTCACGAACTTCCTTCGTGTCGTCTTTTTCGCGTCGCAGCGACTCTAGCGGGTAGTCACCAACGCCTCGGCCGTCACGGTTCACACGAACTCGACAGCCACGTTCGATCTTTCCTGCCAAAACGCGACAGCCGGCAATCGTACCGATGCGACTGATCGTGAACAGTCGTTGCACCAATGCACGGCCAAGGTCTGCCACCCGTTCCTCGGGCTTGAGCTTGCCTTCCAGCATTGCCTTCAGGTCTTCAGTCACCTTGTAGATGATGTTGTAGCGACGAATTTCAACGCCACGCTCATCCGCAAGTGACCGAGCGGATTCGTCCGGGATCACATTGAATCCAATAATGACGGCGTCCGAAGCACTGGCCAACGAAACGTCCGCGGACGTTACGCCACCGACGGTCGCCTGGAGGATTCGGATGTTGACTTCTGGATGATCCAGCTTGGTCAGTTCTTTCTTGATCGCTTCAATCGAACCACGAACATCCGCTCGCAGGATGACATTCAGCGTGGTGATTTCTTCGTCGGATCCGAGGCGACCTTCTTCCAGACGCTGCTGGAAATCTTCGAAGCTAACGTGGACCTTCGTTCCCGAAAGCGATTCAGATCGGCTGCGGTCGAGACGCGTCTCGGCAATTTCACGTGCCTTCGATACGTCGTCGAGAACGTAGAAAGGATCGCCCGCGTTGGGGGCAATATTCAAACCAATCAAGCTGACTGGTGTCGATGGGCCAGCGGTCTTCAGTCGCTTCGATCCATGCAACGTATTGTGCATAGCTTTGACCTTCCCGAACGCGCCGCCACAGACAACAACCTCACCAACCTTCAGCGTCCCGTTGGTAACGATCAGCTTTGCAACGACCCCTTTGTCGCCGGCTTGCTGTGCTTCCAAAC
>CAYQMZ010001205.1:1038-1769 GCA_964418725.1 uncultured Pirellulaceae bacterium | reverse complement strand
CGTACTTGTGGGTAATGACAAGGTTCCTACCGGACAAAACAGGAGTTGGACCGCATAAAGGCCGGTAGGAACCGGGCCCTACCTTTTAGAGAACTAACGCCTCAGCACACTAGCGAATGATGGCTGTCACCGGCGGCGCCGACATTCATTCGGTGACAGGTGGTAAATCGTAGCGTGCTCGTTCTTCAGCAGTTAACTTCCGCCCGACGACCTTTAACGAATTCTCGATCAGCCAGGGTGTATCGAGACACCAACGGCGGATTTTTCCATCGCTGGCGTCAGTTACAAGCCACCGGCTATCCGCACTGAATGCCAGCGACCAGATGTTTTCACGATGCCCTCGTAGCACGCGCGCGGACTTGATCGGATCGTCGGCGGTGAGGTCCCATAGTCTGGCGTTATTTGATGGCTCGCCCGTAGCTAGCCACCGATTGTCCGGGCTGAACGCGACGCACTGAATGCCGAAGTGGGTCGGCAACGGATACGGAATCGGCTCGCGACCTCGCAAATCCCAAAGCTGCGCATCGCGACTGAATCGGCAGGTTACCAGCCACTTGTTGTCGTTGCTGATGGCGACCCTCCAAATGCTATGCCAACTTTGCTGGTGTGGTTTGATGACGTATGGACCAGCCTGCAGGTTTGCTAGGTCCCATCTTTGCACGTTTCGGTTGGCTGTTGCGTACAGGTACCGACTCTTTTCATCGAAGCCTAGTGACCAGACGCGATCAGGC
>CAYQMZ010001205.1:0-1028 GCA_964418725.1 uncultured Pirellulaceae bacterium | reverse complement strand
CCGGACTAACGCTCAAGTCCCACACTCGCAAGGAATCTCTGGCCCCCGTCGCAAACCACCGACCGTCCGGGCTGAACTTGAGCGAAACGACTTCTTCCCCGAGTCCGTTTATGTTGACTACCGATGGTTCGCGCGCAGCCATGTCCCATAGCCGTACGTGGTTGCTATAGCTGACCGCGAGCCAGCGGTTGTTCGGGCCTAAGGCAAGTTTCGGGGAGTTGTCGCCAGCGACCATCGACAGGTCGTCGGGATTGGGCGGCGGAAGAACTCTTTTGGATGCTGCAAAATCCTGCGCCGTCAAATCCCAGATATGCAATGAAGAATCATGGCCGGACGCCACGAACCAACGGTCGTCGGAACTGATAGCCACTTCTCCGTAACCGATGTCGGGGTACTCCAAGACGCGCGAGTATTCGGCTGGCGATTCTGATTCCACGTCCCAAAGTTGCAGTTGATTGTTCTGGGCGGTAGTAGCGATCCAACGACCGGTAGAACTGACCGCCGTCGAAGAAAATGAAAAATCGTCTAGCCCATTCAGAACGTAAAGGGAATCGAAGACGGCAGGACGCTGTTGATCCCAAAGGCGAACCGTACCATCCACTCCGGCGGTTGCTATCCATCGGCCTTGGTCGTGCACGGCAAGAGATTTGACCGCATCGTGAGCATTCAAGGTTCGCGTGTTTCGAGGTTGCCAGTTGGAAATGTCCCAAAACCGAACCGAACCGTCGCGTGCAGCGGTAACGAGTGTCTTGTCGTTGTCTAAAAACTCGAGATGGGAAAGGTCGACGGTGTGTCCCTTGAGTTGCTGGACCGACGATTTCGGATCGTCTGCCGACAAATCGAAGCCGTACAAGCGAGAAGTGTAGGCCTGTCGAAGGAACAACTTATTGAAGTCAGAGGTCAGCAGTCTGTCTGATGCATGGTGGCTATCAAACTGCACTGCCCTTTTTGCTGGAGCATCCAAGTTCGAGAGATCACGGACATACATTCGCTTACTATCGAGCGTGGCGAATTCTTGGCCATTGGCG
>CAYQMZ010001204.1:691-1781 GCA_964418725.1 uncultured Pirellulaceae bacterium | reverse complement strand
CAGCGATTCGATGTCGACATCTCCGAGCCATGACTCCAATTGCCGAGCTTCGATCTCGCGGCGAGTATCCACCAGCAGTTCATCGATGCCCTTTTTGTTCTCCGCAAATCTATCCTTGATCTCCTGGATCTGCTGCCAATTCAAGGTGACGCCCGTCAGCGCGAGAAGTGACTCAACCGAACCACCATACAACTGCTCATGCAATAGCACGCGATAGAAGTTCTCAATTCGCTCCTCGGTCTTGAGAATCTCGCACGCCCGATGCCACAAATCATAGTTGACCTGACGAACCAGTGGACCGTGCTTAGCAAGCCATTGACCGTGGTCCACTTCGTTTCGTATTGTCGCCCGACTTCCCACGGACTTGTGGACCGGCGTTAACTCAGCCCGAGATTCGATCTGCATCGCCTTAAAGGCTGATTCTTGATCAGGTGTCAAATTCAGCGCTGACTTATAGTTACCGTAGGCTCCATAGGATAGCCCCCAAACGATCGCCTCAGCCCTCAACTGCGTGTGCAACAGCAATAGGAGAGATACTACCATCCACGTACGAACCATTATTGCTCCTCTAACATGGTGCCGGGTCGACGAAGTGTTCGGACTATCCTACGAGTTCTTTGCTACCGAGTTCAACTAATTTGTAAAATTGCTGCCAATCAAACGAGCTGCCGACGTTAGGACGACCCTGACGAGATATCTATGTTGACGCAAGAGATGCTCTCAAACGGCCATGACGCAGCAGTCGCTCGTCGCCGGACTAGGCCTTTTCCCTAAAAGCAGCAAGGAGGCCGACATCTCCGTCAGCAACCCAACCGCTCTGCAGGCCGATCCGCTTGCGTAGCGGCCGTAGCCAACGGTCCATTCCAAGAAGCGAGGCCGAGGAGCCGGCGCCTTCCGCGATCGTACGGGCGAAGTGCTCGTCATCGACGTCCGCAAGTTGGGCTACATGGCGGACCGAGTCCTCCGTGCCTTCACCGACGAAAAACGCAAAACACCGTCAGCACCTTTCATGGTGGAAACGCGGTCCCATCATGAGCGGCAAGTCACTAGACGCGGGTTCGTCGGACAGCCGATTTGTAAGAATTGGAAA
>CAYQMZ010001204.1:0-681 GCA_964418725.1 uncultured Pirellulaceae bacterium | reverse complement strand
ACGCAGAGGCGCTGAGGACGCAGAGTTCTTTATCACTTTCTCTGCGCTCTCGGCGTCTCCGCGTTTCAAAACCTGGTCGACCGAGATCGCCGAACATGGATAGGTACGATTCGGATAAGGGCATCGTCCTTGAAAAACATGGCCAAGGACTTGCCGAAGCAAGCGTCCGAACAAGCTAACAGCCGCGAGGACCTCCGCGAGACACTGGCCTCCCGCGAATCCGGTGGAATCGTTTACGACCGCCGCAACAGCTCTCGCTGCTGGACGACGAGGGCGAACAAGCGAGCAGCAAAAGCCACAAAGCTACGAATCGAAGAATTGGTAGCCGCCAACAAGCTTGGCGATCGACCAACAGCTGGTGCGATGAAGTGGTTCCGCAGGGTATCCACGCATGCAGCTAGTGGGGCTCTTGCAGAGCATCCAAAGCCTATAAGGGCGACTCCGCACAGATATTGGGGGCCGTGCCCGTCAGCACGGGCATGAAAAAACCCTGCGAAATGCAGGGTTTTGATGACTCGGGATTGCCACAGAAAAGTGGCTTAGCTCCCCCGGTAGGACTCGAACCTACGACAAGGCGGTTAACAGCCGCCTGCTCTACCAACTGAGCTACAGGGGATTGCTCGTTGCGAAGATCAAATAGTAGTTTACGCTTCGATCCGCTGCAATAGACAGTTGAGGGCC
>CAYQMZ010001203.1:0-1783 GCA_964418725.1 uncultured Pirellulaceae bacterium | reverse complement strand
GGATAGAGCGTTCGGTACTTCTCCACCAACTCTGGCGGAGACGCGATTGGCGAGTGCGGTTCATGAAACCAAACGCAAGCGAAAAACGGGTTGTCGCCAGTGTCAGTGGTCTCCGACTGGGCGTCTTCCAACCACCCCAAGAACTCATCAACCACAATCTGACAACTGTAGCCCTTCTGCTCGCCGATCCGTTTTCCGTTGCGAACAAAGTTCACTGGGTTTAGATGACTTGGGCTCGCGTTATTGTCGGTGCCCAGCGAATAGTCAAAGCCCTGGTCGCTTGGCCCAGGCTGTTCCGATTCGAGTCTCGACAGATGCCACTTGCCAAAGTGCCCCGTTCGGTAGCCTTGCTGCTTCAGCAACTCGGCAACCGTGACCTCCTCATCGCGCAAATGCATGACATGCGACGTCGGCAAGTAACTGTAAATGCCGACTCGCGATGGCGTCCGTCCAGTCAGCAAACCGGCACGTGATGGAGAACAGTTTGGGGCGGCCGAATGGCAATCCGTAAAACGCATTCCCTGTTCGGCCAACCGATCGATGTTGGGCGTTTTAATGCGACTGCCGAAGCATTCCAAATCCGTCCAGCCCGCGTCGTCCAGCAGTACCAACAGAAAATTGGGACGTTCTGCTGCTTGCGCACCATGCAGCCACGCGAGCAGCAGTACGACAATCGCCGTCCACCGAACTCTCAATTCGAAGCCCGCTTGCATCAATTCAAACTCAAACGTTTTCAGGATCGGGATGTACCCAAGGCTCACGATACGGTCGAGCAAGCAATGCGTTGGCTTCGTCATCGCCAACAACTTCATGCTTGGCTGGATCCCACGTGAGCGAGCGGCCCAGCTTCATCGACATATTGGCCAAGATACAACTTGCCGCCGAAATATGACCTTCCTCGATATCGGAAACAGGTCGACCTCGGGATGCAATGTTGTCCAGCAGGTTCTTCATGTGGACGCGAATCGCCGGAGCAACGTGTCGTTCGAGATCTTTCTCCGTGCGATCTTCCTCGTACTTATCAAGCTCGCTCAAATGATCTTGCTTGATCGCGGCCGTCTTACTGTTGCCTTCGAAGAACTCCCATTTCTGCACGCTCAGTTTCAGCGTTCCTTTGCTTCCATAGATCGTGGCACCCCATGGGTAGTCGATGTCGTTGGCTCGACCGTACGAACGATGCTGCCAAACCACAGGGAACTCGGGGAAGTTGAATGTGGCCGACTGCGTATCCGGTGTGTTCGATCGCGCTTCGGTATCCACCAAGATTCCACCCGTCGAGGAAATGCTGGTTGGCCAGCCAATGCCCGTCAACCAACGCACGGTATCCAACATGTGCACGCACATATCGCCCATGATGCCGTTGCTGTATTCCATGAAGACTCGCCAGCTACGCGGGTGAATCAAACTGGTGTAAGGAATCTTCGGTGCGGGGCCAGCCCACATTTCGTAGTCGAAGTTGCTGGGCACGGGAATCACCGGAGGATTCTTTCGCGACCGCATGTGGTAGTAGCAGTACACTTCAGCTAGACCGATCTTCCCGAGCTTGCCGGAGTCCACGATCTCTCGTTTAGCATCCATGAGATGCGGTGTACTACGGCGCTGCATTCCAACTTGGACGACGCGTCCGTACTTTCTTGCGGCACGAAGCATCGCGTGGCCTTCAACAACATCGACGCCGATCGGCTTCTGCAAGTAGAGGTCCGCACCAGCTTTCATGGCCTCGATCGCAGGCAATGCATGCCAGTGATCAGGCGTGCCAATCAGGACGATATCGTGCTGTTGG
>CAYQMZ010001202.1:0-1784 GCA_964418725.1 uncultured Pirellulaceae bacterium | reverse complement strand
CCCACCAGCCCTGAATACGGACAGGCGTATCCGTCGCCTACCGAAACACGAGCCAGCTTGATACTGCGATTGCAGGATCAAACGGATGTGGTGGCGTGGGAAGAATTCGTTCAGGTTTACTCGCCGGTCGTCTATCGCGTGGCGTTGAGTCGGGGGTTTCAACCTGCCGATGCAGACAATATTGCTCAGGAAGTATTGATGGCGGTGGCGCGTTCGGTCACCCAGTGGCTCGAGCGTACAGATCGTGGGAGCTTTCGAGCTTGGTTGCTGCGAATTGCTCGCAACGAAGCCTTCGACTTGATCAATCGCAGGGCAACTCGTTCCCTCGGTTGTGATGGTTCCGAAGCAGAAAAGTTGCTCGCCGAGCTTCCGGTGGGATCGGACTTGGCGTCGAAACTCGACCTTGAATATGAACGGGCGGTCTTCCAGTGGGCTGCCCGACAAGTCCGTCAGAACATTGCCCAGCACACTTGGCAAGCATTCCTGCTCACCCATCTCGAAGGCCTGTCCGTCGACGACGCCGCTCGAAAACTAAACGTCCGTCCCGGAAGCGTCTATCTTGCTCGCAGTCGAGTGATGGCACGAATCAAAGAACTCGTTTCACAATATGAGGCATTGCGATGATTAATAAGCGACCGGCGTGCGACGATCTCGATCTCGATGAACTGCTCCATCACGATGTGAACGACGCAGATGACGATGTTGTTCTTGAACACGTCGAAAACTGTCTTGGTTGCCAGCGTCAACTGAAGAAACTGGCGGCCGACGAAACAGAGTGGAGCAGAACCGCAAAAGCGTTGTCATCGGGACTCGGCGACGAAACGCAAAAGCGCAATGGTGTGCAGGCTGATGAAGGAATCCGTTTCGGCTTGCGCCCGTCTGCTTGGGCCGAGGCGATGGCAAAATCACTTCTGTCACCGCCATCACATCCGGAAATGCTCGGTCGTGTCGGCCGATACGATATCGAAAGACTGATTGGCAACGGCGGCATGGGGCTCGTGTTCAAAGCTCATGACACGGAGTTGAATCGCCCCGTGGCCGTGAAATTGTTGGCTCCGTACTTGGCGGAGAGTGGATCGGCACGCAAACGGTTCGCTCGCGAAGCCCGTGCGGCGGCGGCCGTCGTCGATGAACACGTGGTTGCGATTCATAACGTGGAATCAGGTGACGATCCTGACCAACCGCCGTTCTTGGTGATGAAGTACATCGCGGGCGGTTCGCTGCAAGAGCGGCTCGATCGCGGCGGACCGTTGAGCGTTTGTGAAATCCTCCGCATCGGTATGCAGACCGCTAAGGGACTCGCCGCAGCACACGCACAAGGTTTGATTCATCGCGACGTGAAGCCATCCAATGTCATGCTCGACGAAGGCGTAGAACGCGCCCTGCTGACCGACTTCGGCTTAGCTCGCGCCGAGGACGAAGCCTGTGTGACTCGCAGCGGTTTTCATCCCGGCACGCCGCACTACATGTCGCCTGAACAAGTTCGCGGCGAATCGATCGACAGTCGCAGCGATCAGTTCGGTCTAGGCTGCGTGCTTTACGCCCTTTGCACAGGCCATCCACCCTTCCGCGCTGAAACCAGCTACGCCGTTCTCCGCCGCATCACCGATGACATCGCTCGCCCGATTCGTGAGCTCAATCCCGATATCCCTGACTGGCTCGAAGGGATCGTGATGAAGCTATTGTCCAAGTCTCGAGACGATCGTTTTGATTCCGCCGAACAAGTCGCCGAATTGCTCGAAAACTGACTTGCTCATGTGCAGCATCCAACCACAACCAAGCTA
>CAYQMZ010001201.1:0-1786 GCA_964418725.1 uncultured Pirellulaceae bacterium | reverse complement strand
GCCTTAAGCACATCCGTCACCCTCTCGACATCCTCCTTTCTTCCTCGCGTCACCAGGATGTCAGTACCGTCGACAGGCTCGATAGTGACGGGGCCAGTCAATGACGAGACCGGCTTCGAGGGTTCTGGCTTTGACAAGGGCGACAACAATTCCATTGGTAGTGCTTTGCCGGTGATCACGACTCTCTTGAATTCACCCGCCGGCTTGAAGTCGATCGACCGGACTTCAACGGGCTTCTGATCGAGCTTTCGAAGCAACTCAGTGACTCGCTGCATCGCAGTACTCTTTTCGAGCCACAACTCACAGCGTGTGACGTTGCCATTCGCGTCATAGGCCAACTTCATGCGGTGCTTGGGAGCTTTGACAGTTGGCTGGGAGCTTCCCGACGTGGTGTCGCTCGTAGTCTGCGCACCCAAGTGCATCGCGGATGCGGCTGCGACGACTACTCCCAAAATCAGAATCCGATAATCGATGAACGATCGTGTTGCGTATTGGTTTCCCATCAAGCGAATGACGCGTCGGCGAAGCTGCGACGGACGTGCCCCCGTTGCAGACAACGCAAGCAAACTCGTTGTATCCCGCGATGAGAGACTACGCTCAGCCACGCGAAGAAGGGCCTCGACGTAGTCGTCGCGATCGCAATCAGCCAAGACGGCGTCATCGCAACAGTGCTCTCGTTCGACGGAAATCTGTCGACTCACAAACCACACGCACGGATGGAAAAACAAAACCGTTTCTACGAAACGCTGGATGTAGTTCACCAGCACGTCGTTGCGGCGCAAGTGTGCCAATTCATGAGTAAGTATCGCGTCCAATTCGCTGGACGTTAGTCCGGAAATTATCGAAGCAGGAAGCAGCACCATAGGTTTCAGGATTCCCAAAGCCACTGGAGTTCCGATTCGATCGCTGATCCGTATCGCGGGCATCGATTGCAGCCCCACCCGCCTAGAAAGCGTCGCCACTCGGTTGTTCAGGCTCTCGGGAACCGGTCGGCCAGCTAAGCGGAGACGAGCCACTCCGAAGTGAGATATGACAAAACGCATCGCCAGCAACGCGACACCCGTTAGGTAGGCGAACAACGCAGGGCCTGAACACATTTCAACACAGGTTCGTGGCGTCGCTTGGTCCTGCGGGATGCTTGTGGCGACGAGTGGAATGGCGTCTGCAGTCGCCAACACGTCAACGGCGTTAACCTCACCAAGTTCCACCGGGGCCATTGCCTCTGACTGACTCAACCAAGCCGTTGCAACGACCGACACCAACATAAGGATCAGTCCCCCGAACGCGACGTTGTGTCGAAACCTCGCCGACCAACTACGCCCCATCAGCGTTGCTAGGTAGACGCAAACACTGATCAGCAGACCTTGCCAAAGGAAGTGCATCGCAAGCCAGACGAACCAGACGCTAACCGTCCATTCCAATACGGGAAAGCCAGACTCCAACGTGTTCCACCAAGTGGTCGCAATCGAACTCAAGTCAGTCATCACTTCAACTCCTTTGCCTTTTCGTCAAGAAGTCTTCGAATTTCCCGGATCTCATCGAGATCAAGATCTGATCGATCAAACAGGTTCACCACCAGGGCACTGGCGGAACCATCAAACACACGGTCCACGATGTCACCCAGCATGGAAGACGAAATCTGCGTTTGTTCGACGCGTGGTGAAAACAGGAAAGCCTTGCCGACCTTCTTGCGACGTAGCTGCTTCTTTTCCCACATCGTGTTGAGCGTCGTGATCACCGTTGTATGCGCCAAATCACGTCCATTTTCAGCAAGCCGAGCACGCAC
>CAYQMZ010001200.1:0-1790 GCA_964418725.1 uncultured Pirellulaceae bacterium | reverse complement strand
GCTCTGAATCGTCCGCAACTCGCCAACGCCTCCTTCATCAACAATGCTCTTGGCTCGGAGCCACTGCGGATGATGGCGATACATGAACGCTTCCATCACTTTCAATTCGCTGTGCTGAGCGGCAGCGTCGATGAGTCGTTGCCCATCATCAGAAGAGAGACCAATTGGCTTCTCGCACAACACGTGCTTACCAGCCTCCAGGCACTTGATCGACCAATCGACGTGCATATGGTTTGGCAGCGGATTGTAGATGGCATCAATCTCCTCATCCGCCAACAGATCTTCATAGCTGCCGTAGGCGCGAGGAATCTCCAGCTGACTGGCTGCTTCCTGCGCTTTCTCCAACGACCGAGAGCAAATACCAACGACTTCGCACCGATCACCACGTTGCATGGCCGGGATGACTTTTTCAGTTCCAATTTTTGCCGTGCTTAGAATTCCCCACCGTAGACGCGTCATTCGATCAACTCCTATTTCATCTCGTGCATTGGGCTTTGTCACAATGAAGCAGCGAAATCGCCCAGTTTTACGCAACCCGTTGCCCTTAGTCAGGCAATCATGGTCATTCATTCCCACCCCACACGCAACCGCATCTGCGACTAGAAACCGAATGAGTAGCAAGCAACCGCGATTATCCGTAGCGCGCCCTGCGGCCCTCTCACCAGACATCGTTTCATTGCTCTGATCACATGTGATAAGCTACGGCCATGAACGCTTCACAAATTGCTCACCAAGGCGTCCGAGTTTCCATTCCGACAGTTTTTCGCTGTCTCGTGTTGCTGCTGCTCATCCCGCTAACCAGTCACGCGTGTTCTGTTCCCGTTTTTCGGTACGCGTTGGAAAATTGGCAGCCCGATCGACTGACCGTGGCTGTTTTGCATGACGGTCCGTTGACGGATGAGCAATCGAAAATGCTGGAAACGCTCAACGATGCAGTGGATGCAGAAAACAGTGCGAACCTTGCAACGCATCCTATCGACGTCCGCGGTGACCATCCTAAGAACTCACCCGAGGCTTACTACGCAGAAAAGTGGAAGGACAAATCACTTCCACAGCTGCTGGTATTCTTCAACAACAATGCTCCGGAACCACAGCTTGCCTGGTCTGGAGCATTCAATTCGCAAAATGTGGATCAACTGCTCGACTCCCCCGCACGCCGCGAAGTTGTGGAGCGACTGCTGGACGGGCAATCGGCCGTTTGGATTCTCTTAAAGACAGGTGACAAAACGGCGGACGAACGGGCCGAGGCAAACCTGCTGGAAGAACTCGGAAAGAAGCCGGATGAAATCGAGCTACCTTCGCTGACTGATTTGGCGAGTGAAGAAAAGTTCGATGAAGACCTGCAAGTCGAAATGCGCGTCGAGTTCTCACTCCTGTCGATCGAACCCGACGACCCGCAGGAATCGTTCTTTCGAGAAATGCTGTTGAATACAGAGTCCGATCTAAAGGACTTTGAAGATCCAATTGCCATCCCAATCTATGGCCGCGGTCGCACTTACTTTGCCTTGGTCGGGCCCGGAATTACTGCCGATAATATCGCGGACAACTGCAACTTCATTTGCGGAGCTTGTTCCTGCGAAGTCAAGCGAGACAATCCGGGACAAGACTTGTTACTGGCGGCGAACTGGAATCGCGTCCAACCAGGAAACTGGGTGAACGACACTCCACTACCAGAACTAACTGGCATTGGAGGACTAGAGTCACTTGTAGGCATCAGCGACGATGGTTCGCTTGACGCCGACGATGCCTCAAGTAGTGAATCGCAAGCCGTATCCAGCCAGACGCCCCCA
>CAYQMZ010001199.1:0-1796 GCA_964418725.1 uncultured Pirellulaceae bacterium | reverse complement strand
CATGTTGAAGTATTGGGAATTGTTCGTCGTTTTCTTGGGCTCCCCCTTCCCCCCGCTCGGTTGTTGCGCAACGCGAGCGGGAGTGAGAGGGAGGTCGGGTTGTGTTGAGGGTTGCGGTTGATGGAGTAACGATTTCAACTTGGCGGTGGTCCCGCTCCACCAGCGATCAAACCGATCAGGCGATGCAGGTTGAATGCGGACAACATCCACGTCCATTCCTGTTTCACTTGCGATAACCCACGCAGCAAGAATTGACGTGCACCAAACATCTGCTTGATCGTTGCAAAGGGACGCTCGGCCGCGTGAGAACGACGTGAGTATTTCGTTTGAGCCGCTTCCGTTTGCATCTTCGTTGCATGACCAGCGCGAAGCGATTCGTGCTGCTCGCGGTTGATCATCCGCTTCTTCGCAGTGCCTGCAAGGCAACGAGATTTCAGCGGGCACGCCGCACAATCCTCCGGCGATGCAAAGTAACGACGACGCTCTCGTGTGGCTCCGCGTTTGGTCTTCTCTCGCGTCTTGTTGCGGAACGACAAACGCTTGCCCGACGGACACCAATAGCAGTTCGCTGCCTCATCGTAGACAAACGCTTGCTTGTCCAGTTGCTCGTATTGCTCTCCCTTGCGTTTCACACACTTCGTTGGCAGCCGGTCATAGTCGGCTTCGGCAACCGCTTGCGTGAGATCCTCGCGAACCGCCGGATTGTCCTCCGCAGTCTGGTACTTGATCGGAGCATACAGGTCGATCTCACGCTCCTCGCACGCCGCCAAATTCTCGCCCGTCGCCATCAGCCCATCGGCCAGAACTTCCGCAGGAGGGGACTCCAGGCCAAAGTGTTCCTGCACCGCTTCGATCGAGGATATCAGCGTATCGTCTTCGTTGACGTTGTTCAGGACATCTCCCGCAACGGCGATACCGCTATCCACATCCACCGTCGCTGTCGGCGTGTAGTTGGGAGCATGGCCTCCGTCTTTGTTCGGCATGATCCGAGAGTCCGGGTCGGTCAGCGGAATGCGTTTGGGCGTCTCCGCACCTTCAGATTCCAGACGTTCCAGTTCCGCCAAAGCCGCCTCAACGCGACGCGCACGCTGCTTCTCGTCGGCCAAGTCCTGCGGCAGCGTATGCGCCGAGTTATCACCCAGTCGCTCGTCATCGTGCTGGTCGTTGGCTTGGACTTGAGCTTCCACTTCTTCAAACTTCGCGGCGAGTGCTTGCTTCATCTCGCGAAGTTGGTCGGGCGTCCGCGAACCGCTGCGACGCCAGTGTCTGCAAAGGCAGGCAGTCCATCTCTCGCGCCACCATGGCGATCTGCACAAACAGACCTTTCAGTGCATCGGTATGCTTGCGACGGAATTCGCTGATCGTGGTGTGGTCGATCGAACGACCTTCCACCAGCCAGCGAAAATCGAGTCGTACTTGCAATGCTTCTTCGAGAGCACGGCTAGAGCGAATCTTCACGAGCAATCCGTACAGCAGGATGCTGGCAATGACTCGCGGATGAATGGGGGGCTGCCCGCGTCGCAAGCTGTAACCTGATTCCCAAGCCGACCAATCCAGCCGAGCGAGAATTTCATCGAGGATCCGAACGCGATGATTCTCCCCGACTGCGTCATCCAAACGCGTCGGAAAAAGCACCAGCTGCTCTCGACATTCCCTTGCTTTCGACCAGTCCATCAAAATCACCTCCATCGAAAAAATCGCATATATTTCTATCGGTTACAATGCGATTAAATCAACAAGCCCGTGAGCGAGCGATGAAGTGTGAGTTGACGTGTTTCGCCACTTCATCCCTCGCT
>CAYQMZ010001198.1:0-1797 GCA_964418725.1 uncultured Pirellulaceae bacterium | reverse complement strand
CGCTACGAAAAGGAAGACTTCGCTGCCTTCGGGTGCAGAAAGCATAAGACCAACGGGGTGTGATTCATTCAGAGCGCAGTTTACGCGGCAGTTCTTTGTTCTGATGTTTTTGTGTCGCGGCAAGGTAGGGTGATATGAGGAGTTCGAGACTTTAGAGCCAACCGCCGAACATCGTCCCAAACGCCGCTGAGCAAGATGACGCGGAGATCGAGGACGGCTTGTCCTCCCTCGGTTTTCCAACGCATGCCCGAGAGCTTCAAGCGTTGGGTGAAGACTGTCTTGCACGCTGCTTCGGTTACACCACTGCCAATGGGAAGGTGGTCCCGTCGGAATTGATGGTACTGCATCTGATGCGTTCGTGTTCGAATGTATTCGTACGCCGTTTGAAAGTCTTCCTTGCGTTTCTTGCTCAGCTCGCGGCGAGCCAACATGACTGCCGCAGAATGCAGTACGCGACTTGGACCGTTCGGCTTGAGCAACAGCTTTCGCATGCGTCTGGCCCATGCGTGGCCTTCCTCCGCACCAACACCAAATAGCTGTTCGGCCATGGTCGTAATGTACTCGGTCGTGTGATAGTAATCGACGATTCGTATCCACTTCAGACGTTTACGTGAGTTGCGTGGGTCGCGGAGATGTCGCAGCACCTTGTTGAAGAATCCCGATTCGTTGGCTCCGGCGTCCGTCACGTAACAGAGTCGCGGCAATCGCTCGCAGCCCTTCAGCACATCGACGATCAACTGCTTGAGTTGCTTCGTCATCTCAACTTGTAAGGGCTCCGGCATTCGTGCGAGATACACCGAGCCCAATCGCTTGCCGCGACGATCGTAAACGGTCACCGTACCGACGGAAGCAACCTCCCAGTGTCCGTGTGGTTGGTTGCAAACCGAGATGCCGTCGCGGCCAACGGCGAGCACTGATTTACGATTTCCGCTTGATTTCTCGGCCATTTCGAGCAACTCAAGGACGCGAGCCACTTGGCATTGGTGACGGAACGCGGCTCGTTCTTCGGCTTCTCCGGCCACGATCTTGCGCAAACGCGGCACGCCCAATCGCACGTTGTATTCACGCTCGAGTTTTTCAATGACGCGTTGCTGGCTGCCGCCCGCATCGGCCATTTCTCGCGCCGCTGTATCCGCAAAGCGTGGCGTTGCGTGTTCGACCAAACCGAGTTTCATTTCGAGCGGAAAGATGGACGGTTCGCTTGTTCGCTGTCGGCAACGATAACGATATCGCCACAACGTGATCGTACCGAAGCGAGTCGCAACGATTCGATTAGGCGACTTGCGATTCACTCGACGATACTGGCCGCACTGCCATTGAACGATGTGAGGCAACTCTTCTGGATCGTCGGGCTCAAGCTGGTTCAGCGCCCATTCCGCAATCAAACGCAGCAGCTCTTTGCCAGCAGCTTCCAGTTCCTGCTCGAATTGAAACGTAGCTTCCGGAGAAACTTCTCGAGAGTAAAGACGAACAACGATCTGACCGATAACGTACTTCTGTTGCTCGAGAATCTTGGACAATCGCTCATCTGCTTCGGCGATCGCGCCTGCACCAACCACTAAGCTGAATACGGTTTGAACCACGGGCTTCCTTTCCCACAAGTCAGTTCTGTTAGCAATTACTGACTCGATCGGAAGCCCGTTTTTCTTTTCAGTTTCTCATGCCAGCCGTAGCTCTTCCCCACATTGCGTCGCTCAACAACCCAATCCCCCTCGAAAATGCGCCCTCAACGGATCGCACCCCTGCAGATGTAGTATCGGACTTCGCTTGTCTCGTGTCCGTCTTTCGAGACGGTCG
>CAYQMZ010001197.1:0-1803 GCA_964418725.1 uncultured Pirellulaceae bacterium | reverse complement strand
TTGGTATGGTGCGGCTAGAAGAAATCGCCGTCACGATGCTTTGCTTTGGTATGGGAGCCAGTGCACAAGCTCTGTTTGCTCGCGTTGGAGGCGGCATCTTCACGAAGGCTGCTGACGTTGGAGCCGACCTTGTTGGCAAAGTCGAACAAGGAATTCCTGAAGACGATCCACGAAACCCAGCTACGATCGCAGACAACGTGGGCGATAACGTGGGTGACGTTGCCGGCATGGGGGCCGACCTATACGAATCATACTGCGGCTCGATTCTTGCAACGGCCGCATTGGGAGTCGCTGCGTTTTCTAACGCCGATCTAACCCCTGAAGGCTGGGAAACAACAGGTGCACAGCAGATGGCAATGATGATGCCAATGCTGATCGCTGCGGTCGGAATCTTCCTATCTGTTATGGGCATCTACATGGTGCGAACAGATGAGAACGCTTCGCAAGGTGCACTCCTGAAAGCTCTGGCGACTGGCATCGATCGTTCTACGATTGGCGTCATTATCTCAGCCATCCTATTGGCCACGTTCCTAATGCCAGGTGCACCGGGAGCGACGTTTGGACCAGTCCCTGGAGTGGCCTTCAGCGTTATCGTTGGATTGGCGGCTGGCTGGCTGATTGGCAAGTGGACCGAATACTCAACAAGCGACGAGTTCGCTCCTACAAAGAAATTGGCTGCACAGGCTGAGACGGGCCCAGCGACAATCATCATCGGCGGAATCGCAGATGGCATGATGAGCGTCTGGGCGCCGGTAATCATCGTCTGTGCCGCAACTGTCATGTCATTTGGATTCGCCGCAGGCTGGAACTTGGGTGACGTAACCTACTTCGCACTTGGGCTGTACGGCGTGGGAATCGCTGCAGTTGGAATGCTCAGCACGCTAGGCATCACGCTTGCGACGGACGCGTACGGGCCGATCGCGGATAACGCTGGCGGTAATGCAGAAATGGCTGGGATGAATCCCATCGTTCGCGAGCGAACCGACGCACTCGACAGTCTTGGAAACACGACGGCTGCTACGGGCAAAGGATTCGCCATCGGGTCCGCAGCCCTCACTGCTCTCGCGTTGTTGGCTGCCTATGTCGAAGAAGTCCGCATTGGCTTCGAGCATTGGGGCGAAGCAATCGTCGAGGAAATCGCTGAACCCGGACTCTACAAAGTCTCACCTGGTTTCATCGTGAACGTCGAAAAGCAGGCGGAGGCGGAAGCTCACGCTGCCACGACTCATGCGTTGCCAGAAATGTTCATCGTCATGCCCGACGATCGTCGCCGCATTTCAGGTTGGAACGATATCGCAATCGTTTCTGACGGTGACTCCATGGACTCCGTCATCAGCCCGGAAATGATGACATTGCAAAATGGAGAGCTGATCACAGCGGACGGTACCAAAATCGTTTCCGTCACCAAAGCCACTCTGCCAGACTTCATGCGATACTACGACGCGTCGCTGATGAACCCGAAGGTCTTAGTTGGACTATTTCTAGGTGCGATGTCTACGTTCGTCTTCTGTGCTATGACGATGAAAGCCGTTGGTCGTGCCGCGAAAGGAATGGTCGAAGAAGTTCGACGACAATTCCGCGAGAAGCCGGGCATCATGAGTGGCGAAGACTTGCCAGATTACGCGGCACCTGTCTCCATCAGTACATTAGCAGCTCAGAAGGAAATGATGCTGCCTTCACTACTGGGCTTGGTGACGCCGATTTTCGCAGGCCTGCTGCTTGGCGTAGGAGGCGTGATCGGTCTGCTCGTTGGTACACTCACGTGCGGTTTCTGCGTTGCGATCTTTATGTCCAACGCTGGTG
>CAYQMZ010001196.1:0-1805 GCA_964418725.1 uncultured Pirellulaceae bacterium | reverse complement strand
AGTCGCATTGCCACGCCATCCAGGTACAGGCGATTTGCGAACAGCAGATAGAGGTGCGTCTCCAAATCTCGTGATTTACGATGCCCCGGCACGTTCCGTTGGTGGAACAAGGATGTCCAGCCCCAACCAATAAACACGACGAATAACGCTGCCAAGGTAACGAATAGCCACTGAGGAATCGCTGCCGCTTCGAAGTATGCGGTCATCAGTTCTGCATCTGGGTAAAGGAAATGCGTGAACTCTTCCGCGGCGAATAGGTACGCCGTGGCGATTAGCGTGAGAGCAACCAACATCCCGATTTGAGCCGACAAGGAACTGGCTTCCTTAACCCGGAACATGGTTAGCATTGCTTGTGAGGCAGTGACCCAAGCAAACAGCAGGAAGATCACTAGTCCCTGTGACTCAAGCGAAATGCCCAAGACAGAGTGGGCTCCAACCATAATGATCAACGGCAACACCAGCGAGATCGCGCATCCGATAGCCCAGTGCTGCGGACTCAGTTTCTTGTCCTCGGCTGCCTTCGGTGGCGACTTTGGTTCCTTCCGCGTCTGATGGATAACATCGCCACAGTTCAGGAAGATGGTCGCCTTGAATAGACCGTGGGCGATCAGGTGGAATACAGCAAGAGAAAAAGCTCCCAGCCCGCACTCCATCATCATGTAGCCCATTTGGCCGATCGTTGAGTATCCCAGAGTCTTCTTGATGTCGTTTTGCACGAGCATCATGCTCGTCCCAACGATCGTGGTGAGTAGACCGATGACGAACACTATATGAAGTGTCGTTGGGCTAAGTACATACAGCGGAGCCAAGCGAT
Organism: uncultured Pirellulaceae bacterium; assembly: GCA_964418725.1. GTDB lineage: Bacteria > Planctomycetota > Planctomycetia > Pirellulales > Pirellulaceae > CAYNJG01. The sequence goes on along the minus strand of CAYQMZ010001196.1, from coordinate 991 downwards.
TCAGCAGGAAGCCGCCCGCATTGATGATGCCCGCGTGCAGCAGGCCGTGGATTGGTGTGGGGGCGTAAAGCGAATCCGGCAGCCACATATGCAGTGGGAACTGCGCCGACTTGCTCATCGCACCGATGAAGATAAGTAGCGTGATGGCGGTCGGTCCGCTGAATCCTAAACCGAACAGTGAAACAGTTTGAGGATCTGCGGCTGCACGTTCAAACAATTCAGCAAGCTGGAGCGTTCCGTAAAGCTTGTAAGCCAGAACAATGCCGGCCAGGAAAGCAATGTCCCCGGCCCGAAGCATGATGAAAGTTCGGAACGAACTCTGCGCGGTAGGACCGTGTGCATAGTTGTGGGAAAGCAGGCACAGTAGCCAACTCAGCAGTTGCCAGAAAACAAACAGCGTCAGCAGGTCTGCACTGGACACCATAAATAGCAGTGACGCGATGCTGCCCGCGAGTAGAGTCTGATACCGCGCATGGCCGGGATCCTGCTGGAGATATTGCGTCGAATATCGATACAGCAATGTGCCGATGCCGGAGATCACGACCATCATGGTCGCTGCCAGTCGGTCTATCGAAAGTTCGACCGACGGCAGAACATGCCAGGGCTCCGAAAACAAAACGACACGAAGCGGTTCGTCGGTCGCGGCCAATCGCCAGAAAACCGCGAGCGATGCAAAGAAGGCCAAAGCGAGGAATACCCAGCCGATCTTGTAGCGATCTTCTCCTGCAAAACTGCGTGGGAGCGCCGTAATAAACGCTGCAAAAAGGGGAGCTAAGGGGACGAGCAACGAAAAGAGTTCCATTCTTCCCTTTCTGAAGTAGCTGTTTCAGGGCACCTGGTGCGGTCACTGTGATTCGCTAAACGGAGAACAGTGTACAGACTTCTCGGAAGCCATGATACGACGTCTTTTCGCGTGGTGGTCTAGTGCTTCGTGCTCACTGTGCCCGTTACCGGGAGCAAGCCAAGCGTTGAGTTACGGGATGAATGGACC
>CAYQMZ010001195.1:0-1807 GCA_964418725.1 uncultured Pirellulaceae bacterium | reverse complement strand
GGAACGGTAGCCATCATCAGTTACGCCGTATCGTTCCGCGAGCGAAATCAGGTGCCGAAACTCCGCGGGGACCTGCGCAGGATCGAGTTTGGGTGGCTGCGCTTCGGGATGTGGGTAGCGATCTGCCATTCAGCTGTTGGCACATAACGGTTTTCTAGACGCCAACCTGTCGTCAAGTAATGGCCTACGATGGCCGCTTTGGTGGGCTGGCGAGGTAAACACTTAGTCTAGCTCATGATGCCCGAGCGAGTAGCCCGATTTCTGCCGCTCATTTGCTTGGATCCAAGGGCTTGCGCAGCGGTGAGCAGTAATCGGCGTAAGACGCAGAAGGAAGTGTTGAAGGATCTGCTACTCGAATTGCCGATCGAAACGTCTGGGTATCTCCCGCTGCAGTGTTTCGAAGAATTTGGCGTTTTCGATTCGTTCCCGCTGCAACCGCGGTAGCCATCGCATGGGTTCTTCCCATTGCTCGTAGGGTGGGACGTTGAGAGTTATCCAGCCTGGACGCACTTCAGTGGCAACGATGCCGGTGAGATACACTGTCGGTCCCGTCGCCGACGTCACGCCGATGGTTACTTTGCACCGTCGGACCTCATTGCCTGCGGGCGTATCGGGCTTGAAGTGTAGTCGCATGCTGCCAACTGGGGAGGCGGCATGCGGGGGAGGACTTACGAGCGTATCGAGCGGTGTCTTTCTGCCTTCATTATCGCTAGGCTTTGCAACGCGAAGATAGATCGTTGTGGTGTCCAAGTTCGCGTGGCCTAGCCACTTCTGAATGTCTCGAATGTCGCAGCCACTTTCGAAGCTATGCGTCGCAAAGCTATGCCTAAGCGAATGAGGAGTCGCTCGCTTGGGAATCTTCGCGATGTCCACCGCACGGTTCATTAATCGCTGGATCGTGCGGGGACTGATGTGCTTGCCAGGCTTGGCTGAAGCAAACAGGTACCCGTCAGTCGGGCAGTGCTTCGCAAGTTCCTGCAGCATCGGCACGAACACAGTCGGCAAGATTACTTGTCGATCCTTGCGCCCTTTACCTTGATAGACGCGGACCAGTCTGCGGTCGAAGTCCAGATCACAAAAACGCAGACTCGCCACCTCGCTGACTCGTAGGCCCATGCCGTACATCAAGCCAAGAATCAGCTTGTCTCTCAATGATGGCGCCGATTCGAGGAGTCGCTTGACTTCATTCTTACTGAGGACGATGGGGAGACGTTTCGGTCGCCGAGGCGTCACGAGTCCTAGAGTCACGTCGCGACAGCACATCTTGTCGAATGCCGTCCGAATAGCAGAGAGGTTTACTCCCACCCAAGATGAGCTGACTCCGGCGTCAACGAGAAACAGGAGGTACTCGCGAACATCGTCTCTCGTTAGCTGGTGCGGCTCTTGCCCAAACCAACGCAGCAGGTTCTCCAAAGCGGTCCGGTAGTTAGAGACCGTTTTGGGTTGATAGAACCGAATTCGCAGCTCTCTTGTAATCTGCCGAATGAATTCTCTAGAGTTTGGCTTGCCGGTGACAACCGATGCCCGAACTGCAAGCCGGTCTACTATCCGTTTGCGCGGAGCATAACGCCCACGAGCTTCGGCGTAAGGAACAGAAGGGGCGGCAACCATGGTCGTCATACGCACATCACTCATCGCCAGCAGGGCATCTTGTCAAACTTCCGGCATGGAACGCAACGAAAAGGCTACCAGGTAGTGGACGCATGTCAATCTGTCTGCTTGCAGCTAATGTCCTGAGTCATTAACTCGTTTCTTCCTCACTTCACCCTCCCACGAGCTAACTCGTCCATGTTTTATGGCATTTTCG
>CAYQMZ010001194.1:0-1819 GCA_964418725.1 uncultured Pirellulaceae bacterium | reverse complement strand
CCTTCGACCGTCCCGTCTGTACTCCACAGCTCCTCCTCGGAAGCGATGTAGAGTTTTCCGTCCTCGTCATCCACGAATTTAGCATTGAAGCCCAGGTCGCTTACGAGAACTGTTGAAACGTCGTCTTGGACCACCACGAGTTGTTTTGTGATCCCGTCTCGGCTGAGTACGTAGCGATTACCGTCGAGAACGTATTGCTCAATTGGCGAGGTGCTTGACGAGATCAGTGTCGTTCCGTTTTTGGTTCCGTCACTTCGGTATCGCGAATTGCCGACACTAAAATCGAAGTAGAAACCAAAACCCTCTACTCGACTTGGGGCAGAGCCGAAACTTCCAAATGCCTCTTGGGGAACAAGATCTTCACCTGCGACCCAATATTCAAATTGGCCATCAGCATTGCGTGTTGCACCAAAGAGAAGATCTTCGGTTGCGCCGTAGACGCCCGAATCCGGAGACAACTCAGTGCCACCGATATCAACGGCCATTTCCGGTGCAGCGTTCGGATCATCGAGACGAAAGATCGCTCGTTGACCATTATCTGCACTCGCCTGAAAAAACAGTGCGCCTTGAAAACTGACTAGCGGGCCTGGGACGTTGGCGGGAATCCTTCGTGTGCCTTCCGAGGTGCCGTCAGTCACCCAAATTTCATTTCCGACACCCCTTCGCTGCAAACGCACATACCAAAGATCCCCAACCTGTACGGGATCCCCGTTGAACTCGTCGAATGAAAGATCAACCTTTACCAAATCTTCTAACGCATTTGCGCCTACATGGAACAACGTAAACGAATCGTCATCGTTCTTGCGAAGGCCAAGTGGATGAACAGAATCCACAAGATTGACAACTTCACCGAGCATCCTAGTGCCGTCCTTGGTACCATCGCTCGTCCAGAACGCAGTGCCTGATGTAGACTCGGCGGAGAAGGTTAACCGTTCACTTCCCTTATGCGTGTCGGGTGTCAACCGACCTTGGATTTCCTCAATAAGAGTCAGTCCTGAAGGCTGATCCAATAGATGGACTTGAATGCCAGTCGTCCGCGGACGGCCATATCCGTTTTGGATCCAAACGGCTTGATTATCAACCGACTCCCAAATTGCGGACGAATACACTCTGGCCGGAGTCGTATCCATATCGGCGACTAATTCCGGCGTCGCTGTGAGAAGTTGCCTCGCTTCAAGTGGCTCAAAATTGTGTGAACGGCGCAGCAAAAGGGATGAAATAGATTCCATTTGAATACCTCATCAGAATTTGCCCCTCTACGTAACGCCGAAGCGTGACATTTCTCCTATTCTGCAGACAGCAGTACATCCAGCCAAATAAAAAGGTCCATCCCGGTTAAGTCTCGGCGCATTAGAATTCTCCATAAAGAAGCTGCATGATGCAGGACAAGGAATTCTACAGCCAGATTCTTGGCTTGAAGTCGCCTTGGTTTGTTTCCGAGGTGATGAAACGGGACAGGTCAAATTGCCAACGTCCGAAACTACACGCTTAAGCTCGGGAAGAATCAGACCTGTTCCGTTTAGCTACCGCCAGATGGTGACGGTAGCGTCACATTCGCCGACTTCTTGCTCTATCAAACAATTTCGGACAGTCTGCGGCAGCCTCGGTCCCCGAACTATCAGGATTCGCGACGATGCTTGGAAGCGGTCTGTTGCTCGGCTCTGCTCGCCGTCGACGAAGCCGATTTCGAATCGCAAGACCAAGATCACGAAGGGCGGCCATGCCTACATGGCCGCCTTTCTGTTGCGATCAACGACACTCGCCACAAGCCGTCCGACTGCCTATCAGCAGCGGTGGCACGGGATCGACCGTGCAAGGC
>CAYQMZ010001193.1:0-1820 GCA_964418725.1 uncultured Pirellulaceae bacterium | reverse complement strand
GGGCATTCCGTCGTCGTTCGACTGCGACCTGAGTCTGTTGTGCCTCGAGTAATTGCTGCCGATCCGTTTCAAGTTGAGTTCGTCGTTGCAGCAGGCCCTGAATTCCCCAGCCAGATAGCTCCAGTGACAACAGGCCAAGGGCCGTCGCTATCAGGAAGAGGTTGGGCAATGTTGCGGAGTTCTTCGATTTGGTCATGGCGTCACCACGGCGGGAGAACTGGTGACACGCAACGAGAACTTAGTGCCGAATCGGCCTTCGCTGTCGGACGTAGATACGGACTGCGGATCCAGTTTGAACTCAGGCTGTTCGCGAATCGCCTTATTGATTGCGAATACCGACTCGGGATCGACAGCGTAGCCTGTGGCGTCGACAGTGGCTGTTGCATCGCGAGCGGTATTGATCCTGATACTTTCCAAGTACGACCGCTCGCCAGTTCCAACTGCCGGGGCCAACTTTGACAACCGCTCTGACCAATTGATCGTTCGGCTCTGCCAGTTTGTCACGAACTGATATTTGTTAGCTTCGTTGCGGACAGTTGGATTCGCAATCGTCTTCTCCGCTTGCTTTACTTCTTGCCGAAGCTGGGCGACCTGTGAACGCGTCACGTGATTTCCGGCGTACAGGCCAATCGCCAACAACCCAATTGCCGCCGCGACGGCATATTGCCAGGGCCATTTGGAAGTCGCGGCTTCTTCGTTAGACGTTTTGGGGGCAGCGAAATTGAGAACCGGAGTTTGTCGAGCTAGGCACGTTGCCAGCGATAAGATCGGGAAGTCTTGGGAAGCGAGTCGCCGATCATGCGAAACCGGAATGCCAAAGAAGTCCTCGAAGTGCGACGCGAGAGACGCAACCTCATCGCCGTACAAACTCACTTGATTCAGTCGCTTGGCAACGTCGTCTCCCAAACTTCGCAGTACCCGGCCACCAAGGGCCGGCATCACGGAAGCAACGTCATCTCCGTCATCAAGATATGGAAATGTTTGGGCGGAAAGCGGCACGCCCTGATCACAGACAACAAACTCGATACGTTCCTTACGGCGTAGCACCTGCAATGCGACACCGGAGCTGCGACCAGTGTCTTCCGTGGACAAGGAAAACTCGGCAATGTGAATTCCGTCGACAACGACGCCAGCTTTCTGAGTTGCGTCTAAGACTGGCTCCAACTGACGGTTGCTAACGCTCGCCAAGAATACTTTGGTCGAGGGACTTGCTTGCGTGCCGTGGGGTGGCGCCAACGGAATCTTAAGATAGTCACCGATTGCTTCGGTTCGTTCGCCGCTTGACTCGGTCTTAAGTTGCAGTTTGCAGATGTCTGCAATCTCTTGATCAACGCCCGTGGGCAGATCTAGCAACCGCGTGGAAGCGTATCGCCGTGGCAAGACGATTCGGATGTTGCGTGTTGCGATGCCATTGTTTCGCAACTGTTTCGCCAACCATCGACCCTGCGTTTGAGCCGACTGGGATTTAAAGTCCGGATTGTGTACGCGGAACTGTTGGACGATTTCTGGGGCGGCAGAATCGGGAATTGAAACGCGAACAAACCCGAAAGTCGGGGCTTCCCACTGCACGAAAACCAATGACGTTGGCGGCGTCGCGTCTGAGCTCACGGTGCACCTGAATTGCTGATCCGATTTTCGTTTCCCAAGGTTGTGAACCATGGGCTTCTACGAACATCGGCGTTAGTAGGCCGCGTTGCGTAGCTTTGGCGGCCGATTCGACGTCTGAGGGTTGACGTGATTAGACAGAGTCTACGGAGTGCATGACATTTGCGGACTCAGGGGCATCCCACTTATGTTTGGCGATAGGCTGTGGTGCTGAG
>CAYQMZ010001192.1:0-1821 GCA_964418725.1 uncultured Pirellulaceae bacterium | reverse complement strand
AATCGAAACAGTGCGTTCGATATCGTGACCGTCGTTCATGCCACCAATCACGTATAGCCTCCCGTCGCGTGTGCTCGCGGCTAACGCCCGACGCTGGAATGGAACTTCGAACTTCTCCCAAACAATTGGCCGCTTAGTCAGGTCTGCAACCAGTGCGTGATCGTGCCATTCTCCATCATCACCATCGCCAGAGAGCTTCCAGCCGCCAACCACAAACAGGTGGTCGCCGATCACAACCGCGTCGTGAGACGAGCGTGCTGCAGGGAGATTGGTTAGCGAAGTCCACTTTTTTGTCTTTGGGTCGAAGCATGAGAACTTGTCGCTGGAGTGAAGGTCGGGCGATTCGACATCTTCGTTGAGAGCCTTCAGGCCTCCAATGCGGTAGACCTTGCCACCATGAGCAACCAGCGGCAGGCCTTGCAGAGGATCTTCGACGGGAAGTTCTTCCCACTGTTCAGGCTTCGTCAATGAGATGCGACGGAAGTTTTGCGACAGGTTCTTTGCGGAGTGAGCGTGCGCTTTTCCGGTGTGGCCACTGTAGACGTACAGGTGCTCGCCGCAGATAACTCCTCCGAAGCTTGAGATGGCTTCCGGCAGTCCGGGAAATGCCTTCGACGCAGTTTCGGTCTTCGCCTTCACTGTTTTTGGGGCATCGGCGTGAGCACTCGTGCAAAGGCATGCGATTGACGCTATTAACAGTGCTGTTCTTCTAAATTCCATTGAATGGATTTCCTTTGAATACATGAGTTATCGTTTGCTTCGCGGAGGTACGCGAGGCTGTTCGCAGACGCATGAAGGACTCGGATCGAAATCGAGGCAACACTATCTGCTGAGTTGAGTTACTTCTTGTCCTGCCCTAGTCACAAGAGCCTCACGGACTTTGGGATCGGATTCGTTTGCAAGCATGTCGACGGAGCCATCGAGAAAGACGAAATGAACGCCATCAGGATGGTCGCTGCGAAATGTACGCGCACAGTTAGGGCTCGCGAACAAGTCTGTGTTGTTGTAGAGCTGTGGTAAGTCCGCCGACATGTGTCCCCAAGCGAAGAACCAATAGCCATTCGCCCACGTCGTGTCGCCCCATTTCGGGCTGCCGTTTTTGTCGCCGCAGTCGGTCCATAAGAATTCAGAGTGGCCGTAGTTCACTTCGCCAACGAGTAACGTCTTGGACGTGCCATCGGTGATGTGTTGATAGGAAAGCGAATACTTGCGACCTGGGACGGGATTCTTAAACGCCCCGTCCAGTCGGCCATGCCCCGAAAAGGTCGTGCGAGTCGAAATCACATAGCTACCGGCGGCGAGTACCTCGCCGCACTCGGCGTCCGGAACCGGACGATTCGTCGACATTTCGGGGCATAGATAGACTGGCACCGACTGGGCAGTGACTAACGAGTTGACCTCGTCCGTAATAGCCTTGTCCAGTTGATAGTTCTCATACAACGCACCTTCTTCCAGGTACGGCAGCAGCAACACGAACGTGCTACCGCGATTTTCGAACTGGGCACCAGCCGTTGGCGGAGGCAGGTGATTGTTCGCGGAAGCGTAGTTGTTTGTTGCTAATCCGATCTGTCGAAGATTGTTCACGCACTGAATTCGACGAGCACTCGACCGTGCCGATTGAACGGCTGGAAGCAACAACGCGACAAGCATCGCGATGATTGCTATCACGACAAGCAACTCAACTAGCGTAAAACCGTTTCGCTGATTCCTTCTCATCATCATTGCTTCCTTCCGATACGTGCGTTTTCCGGTCGTAGGTACCAGGGGCGGCCACTGGGCTGGTCTTTACCACAAGTTTGAACTTGCATTCACCACTTCACC
>CAYQMZ010001191.1:1488-1826 GCA_964418725.1 uncultured Pirellulaceae bacterium | reverse complement strand
GTGATCAACAGTCGGACATCGTGATGTCTGACGCGGCGCAAAAGGCTGCAGAAAAAGAGTTCATCCAACTACGCGACGAAGCAGAATCGTTGGTCGCCAAAAGCAAACTGAAGGAGGCCCTAGCGGCCTACTAACGTTTGCTGTCTTCCTATCCGAACGATTTTCGATCTTCCTACGGAAAAGCAAGACTGCTACGCCAGCTTGGCTGGGACGACTTGGCACTCGAGCATTTCGATAAGGTGAGTCACCTGGTCCCCCCGACAAACGTTAGTCGGCTCGCTCCTGGAAATGCCGAGCTGTCAGACTTCTTGATTGCATACTCACAGACGGCTCTGGAC
>CAYQMZ010001191.1:0-1478 GCA_964418725.1 uncultured Pirellulaceae bacterium | reverse complement strand
AAAGCAAGACTGCTACGCCAGCTTGGCTGGGACGACTTGGCACTCGAGCATTTCAGTTATGCGTGCCAACTCGTTGAGTTCGCTCCCGCAAATGCCGATCTGTCAAACTTCTTGATTGCATACTCACAGACGGCCCTGGACTGTGAGCAGCACAACGTAGCGATCACTACCCTGCAAAGGGGTCTTGAAGTCCTAGGCTACACAGACGCGTCAATGTGGCATCAACTCGGAATTGCCCAACAGCAATTCGCGGAGTCTCAGCAATATGCTCCGCCAAACGAAATTCGAGAAGGGCTAGAAAAGGCCGCGACCTGCTTCGAACGAGCCGCCCAACTGTCGCCAGACCTTGCTGCCGCAAAAGCAAAACTGAAATCACTGCGAGAGCGGTTTGCTGCTGAGGCACAGCGAGAACAACAGATTTCGCTAGAAACCGATCGGCTCAAGGAGATTGTCGACGAGAAGCTTCGAGCTAAAGATTATTCATTGGACGGCGAAGCCGAGGCGCTCTTGGAACACGTAAGGGGTCGTCGACTGTCTGGCGCCCCGAACCAACAATTCATCCAGCCCGGCACAGTCGTCCATCTTAAGGGCGATCCCATGGTGACGGGGAACTACAGCGTTGGAGTTGATAACAGCATTAACCTAGGGCCGAACTTAGGTTGGATCGATGTTGCAGGTCTGACGCCGCGCGAAGCCTCACTGCTTGCCAGCCATCACTTGCGGAACTTCCTAAGAGATCCTTCGACTGTAGTCACAGATCTCAACCAAGCTCCTCAGCCGACACAACAGATTGCAGAACAGTATCCGGTCACCAGCCAGCCAGCAACTGCACCACAATCCACAGGGAACCCAAAAGAAATCCAGCTTCTCACCGACATCGTAGAAACGAGAAGGGGTACCCTCAAACGGCACGAAACTGGTTTCGAACAAGGAACCCTTAGTTTCCCAGACCTCTCCGACGCGAGAGCGGACGTCGTCGATGCTGAAATCAATCTAGCCCAAGCTAAGGGCGACCAAGAAAAGGCCGTCGAACTGATTCGTTCGCTCGTTGAATTGAAGAAGCAATCAATGCAATCTCTCTCCGAGTTGGTCAACACTGGACTAGTTGACCGTTCGCATCTGTCCAAGGAACTTGAAAAGCTGCTTGCCGCCAAACTGCGGCTGCAGCGACACTTGGCGAATCAACCTTCGGCCGATAGCGTCGCAACCTCAAACGAGGCAGTGAACGCTGAAGATTCACGCCCAATTTACCAGGGCTTTCCGTACGAGTACTGGACGGAAACACTGCAAGTCGAACGTGATGCCGATACGCAAGTCAAGGCAATCGAAGCATTGGGAGTATTGGGCGAGGCCAACCCAGAGGAAGCGGCGGCGTTGATGCTGCAGACGACTCGTCAAGCAGGTCACCGGTTGCCGCCGCTGACCATCGCACGCTCACTGGCAGCACTTGAGCCATCGCTAACCTCGCAAGCCTTGGC
>CAYQMZ010001190.1:0-1840 GCA_964418725.1 uncultured Pirellulaceae bacterium | reverse complement strand
ACGGCAGCGAAGCTAACAGCAGGAGAACGTTCACCGGCCCAAGAATCCATCGCATCGTCTGGATGACCGGTTCAGGTTGTACAGGCACGGGCACTGCATCGGTTGGACTAACGTAGCCACTCGCGGTTAACGCTTGCCCAATGCCCCAGATCGCAACGCCCGTTCCTAGCTTTTGAAAGAATGCAACCAACTAATAGAAAGCGCCTTCGCGCCGTTCACCAGTTCGCCGTTGGTCGTCTTCGATTATGTCCGGAACCATCGACCACGGCACTACCAGCGCGGTGGCAATGCCCGGTCCACAAAGAAATGCCAAAACATACGCAAGCCCAACTGAATTCCGATCGAGCCGTGATATGAAGACTAGCACGATGCACCAAAAGGCAACCCCGATCACGTATGCCTTCGGTTTGTCCAGCTTTCCCATCGCCCACACGCAGAGCGGAACGAACAGAACAGCGGCTCCCTCGGCCACCAGTACGAAGTAGTTCGCTTGCTCGTGAAGCTGCATGTAGTACCGAGCGAAATAGACCAACATCGATGCTAAGATACTCGCGGCTGTCCAACTTAGCAGGTAGATCCCCATCAGCATCAGGAACGCTCGATTCGCAAGTGTGGCCTTCAGTGAAGCCAACAACGGGAGCGCCGTGGGTTCGTCGTTTGGCAGTTCCTTGGCGACTGAACAGACAATCCAGGGCGGGATCATCGACGCGGCGCCCAGCGCTATCCCGATAATGGCGAACCGAGCAACTTCACTTTCCAGCCCATCATCCAGGACCGTGGCGAAGATAATCGCAGCCAGCGTTCCGGTCAGCGAAAACGCCATGCGGAAACCATTTAGCGAGCTTCGTTCGTCGTAATCAATGGTCATCGAAGGCGTCAGCGAGTTGTAGCCGACGTGCACCACGGTAAACATCGTGTCGAACAAGATGATTGCCACCGTGTAGTACACAGCGAGGCCTAGCTTTGAAAACGGTGGGATAATCCAGCCCATCGCGAAAAAGATGCCCAGTGGTATTGCTCCATAGAGCAATAGAACTCTGCGTCTGCCGTGTTTTGAGCGGATTCGATCAGATAGTAGTCCAACGACTGGATCGTTCACCGCGTCCCACGCCCGCGTAATACCCATCACCCAACCCGCGGTTGCCGGTTCCAACCGTGCCACATCGGTTAGAAAGTAGAGCTGAAAGAACATCTGAATCGCGAGTGGCAGGCTGCTGGTGAGATCGCCAGTGCTGAAGAGCAGCTTGGTGCGTGTTGAGAGTTTCATTGAATGCAGGCAGTTGTTTCAGCTGTTCACGCTGCCGAGGCTTAGAGGCTTACCCAGGGAAGAGATAGCTCTCGAGCAACTTGATGAGCAACGTAAAGATCGCCGTCGCCGCGAACAGCAAAGTCCAGTTGATCGCAACGAATACGTAGCCAGCTGCGTCGTTCGTCAAGAAGAACCTTCGCACCGAAACCAGGGCGAATGCCACTGCTGTTGCGAGCACGATTAGGAAAGTCAGCACGAAAGACATCGTTGTCTCCTTCAGTTGGAGCTCTCATGCGGATAGTACCGCAACTCTCAAGCCGGAATTCAATTCGGGCCTTTGTCTCGCGAAGCGGGGCGATTTAAGTCTGGTCGTGAACAGCGAAGTGCGCAAGTGTGCGTTAAGGCACTCCCGAGTAGAGATCATGGATGCACTGACGTTGATCGCTGCGGAATAGCGTTCAAGCAACACGTGGCACAGCGGTTGCGTTTCCCGCTATATCGCTCACAGTCGTCAGGCATCCCGTTAGCACCAAGGAGAATTCAATGGCTACTGCACTCGTCTCTGCCGACCTTGTTCGCTGGTTCGATCAA
>CAYQMZ010001189.1:0-1843 GCA_964418725.1 uncultured Pirellulaceae bacterium | reverse complement strand
CTGACGAACTGCGTGCCGCCATGTTCGAAGAGCCCGTTCGCTTCTTTGTGGACGTAGTGCAGAACGATCGTTCCACTTTGGACTTCCTGTTCGCCGACCGGACGTTCGTGGACAAGACGCTCGCGAAACACTATGGAATGAAGGACCTTCAGTTTGACGGAGCGGAATGGAAAACGGTGTCGAACGTAAGAGAATTCGGCCGCGGCGGTGTGCTGCCGATGTCCGTGTTCCTCACGAAGAACGCACCGGGTTTGCGGACTAGTCCCGTGAAGCGAGGCTACTGGGTGGTGCGAACGCTGCTAGGCGAACACATTCCACCTCCGCCGCCTGACGTTCCCGACTTGCCCAGTGACGAGTCGAAGCTTGGCGAACTGACACTTATCGAAACCCTTGCCAAACACCGCGAGCACGAGAGCTGCGCGGGCTGCCACAATCGCATCGATCCACTAGGCGTGGTGTTCGAGGGCTTTGGTCCCGTTGGTGAACGCCGCGACGTCGATCTCGGTGGCCGCAAGGTGCAGAAGGTTGCCACTTTTCCCGACGGCAGTCAGCGTGACGGCGTAGAGGACTTGCGAGAGTACCTAAGGCAGGAGCGGGCGGCGGATTTCGTCGATAACCTGCATAGGAAGCTGTTATCCTATGCGTTAGGCAGAACCTTGTTGCTATCAGATGAAAGTCTGTTGCAGGAGATGCGTGAGCGTTCTGCGCAGAATGAAAACCGATTTGGAGTGCTTGTTGAAGCGATCGTTACGAGCCCGCAGTTCCTCAACAAACGTGGTAGGCGATAGGCCCAAGCGATAGACGCCACGACTTAGGCATGCTGGCGTTGCCCCAGCCGGGCGCTGTCCAGCTAGGCGGTGTCTGCATTCGCGCGGCGAAAGCAGACCGTGGACCTTTCGCGGCGCGAAAGGAGACAATGAAAGAAACCATGACCAAGAAGCAATCTGCAAGAATCTCTCGTCGCATGATCCTCCAAGGCGCTGGTGCCGCGATGGCATTGCCGTGGTTGGAATCGATTCCAGTTTGGGGCACCGAGATCAGTGTTGCCGGTGAGGTTCCCATTTCTCCAAAGCGCTTCGCCGCTTTGTTCATGGCCTGCGGCGTAAACCCCAATCATTGGTGGGCTAAGGGCTCTGGCGCAGACATGGAACTCAGTAAGAGTCTGCAGCCCATGGCGGGGCTGAAGACGAAAATGAACTACGTCGAAGGGCTGTTCAATAAGTCCGCAACCGGCGTCGGAATACATCCTGGGCAGACTGGAAATATTCTATCGGGCGCTTCGCTTCAGAAGGGGGCCGAGCTACGTGGCGGCATCAGTGTCGACCAACTCATGGCGAACCACATTGGTCAGGAAACAGCTCAAGCGAGTCTTGTTCTGGGGTGCGAGCAGCCGACGACGGGCTATCACGAAACCAATTTCTCGATGGCCTATAGCTCCCACATCTCATGGCAAAACGCGACCTCCCCTGTACCGATGGAGGTCTATCCGTCGCTGGCATTCGACAGCCTGTTTGACAACCGAGGCAATCGGCGAAACCAAAGTGTGCTCGACCGGGTAAAGGAACACGCCGAAAGTCTAAGCCGACGAGTCAGCGCTGGTGACAAAGCAAAGCTGGAAGAATATCTCACCAGTGTTCGAGAAGTCGAAAAACGCATCCAGCGTCAACGCAAGAATCAGGACAAAGCGGTCGAGCGAGCGACAGACAAAGGCAAGCCGGTCGTGATGATGGATCGGCCAGATAATGGTCTACCGGAAGACATCCGCGAACACATGAAGCTGATGTGTGACATCATTGCTCTGGCTTTTCAGACCGACAAGACTCGTGTGGCGACGCTATTGATG
>CAYQMZ010001188.1:0-1852 GCA_964418725.1 uncultured Pirellulaceae bacterium | reverse complement strand
TGGCGGCGAGCTGCTTTCGTCAGTCAGACTAACTTGGCCATGTGTGCGAAAGCGACCGAATGACGGCCAGTTAATCAACTCCTCGATTGTGCTACGGTCTGATTGCTGTGCTTGAACTTTTTCATCGACGCAAATGATGTTATCAACCGATGGGCAGAAAATCCTAAACGTCTCGATCGCAGTAGCTTCGCCGGGCTTTGCAAATGCCGATGCATGAACTTGTAAACCCAACGCACCAATACATCGGATCCGTCGTCCAATAAATTTCGTGGCAACGTCAAAGTCCACTCCCCATTCAGCGACATTCACGTAGACAGGCACATCGTCCACCGCACCAATCAACAGCATTCGTTCGCCGCTGAGTAGCACCTGCCGCACAGCTAATCCGACTTCCACCAACTGGCAATCATGCTGCCCGACGGACTCCTGCGACAGATCGATTCTTGTGGGCACGGCAACGGGACCGCGTTCGTCAAGAACCGCTACGTCGGCTGCCCGAATCACAGGATTGAGATCACCTTCAACGAGTGATCCCTGAATCCGCACCAGCTGATCGACCGCCACTTGGCCGGCATGACCACCATGCACAAAGATCGCGGCCTGGTTGTCGGTCACAAAAAAGAAGTTCCAAACCGGATCGACGTAGGTGACGGTTGCCTCGAAATCGACCAGGTGCCGTTCACCGACAGAGACCGTTGTATCGTGGATCTCAGAAAGCGTCCTCAGTTGTGCGTGCAATGATCCATCACTGACGACAATACATGCAGCCACAACCAACAGGTACCGCAAGGAAGCGGGCATATCTGCGTGCTCGAAGAGAATACTAAATGCAATTTCAACTACGAATGTAGCTTTCGAGCACAGAGGTTAACAAAAGAATATCGCTGAGAAACCCCAACTGAGCGATGAGGACATTATCCTCCCTCTGCAGCGGCACAGCAGAACGGCTCGACAGATCTTACGACGCCTCCACGGGCAACCCCCGCGCTTCGCGTTCACGCTGAACTTCGGCAACGACCTCTTCAATGATCTGCGAGTTGCGGTGCAAATTGATCGCCTGCAGAAAGATTGCGATCACAATGATACAGGCCCCTGTCACCGCTCCGATCAGATGAGGCGTAACCCAGTTGGCAGTCGTATCTCGGAGTGTTCCGGGATCCGATGCCGCGCCCAGCGCGATCACGACAAGGATTGCAAAGACGCCAGAGATAGACCACGGGAATGTCGCGCGTTTAATCCGAGTGCTCGCTTCAACGTGCTTGGAGGCCAGTCCGTACGCTTCGCACACTTCCTTTACCCAGCGGCTGGTGCCTATCAAATAGGTAACCGACAAACTGTTGATCAGGACCACGGCCAGCGACGTTGCCAGCCCAAGTTGAAAATGGATTTTGAAACGACGCTGTGGTTCAGCCAAGGTCTCACGATCCTTCGCCAACTGCTCGCCGTCCGATCCACTTGGGTTCGCCCTGGCTTCCGCCATCACCTGGGAGTAGACACCGTTGTAGTCGCCAATCCACCAACCGACTCCCATGGTGCTGACCACCAAGATCAGCGGCAGAAGCGAAAGCGATACGAAAATCCGAGACACGGTTATGCTCCAGTCCAGTGCGGCAAACTAGTTGCGGCGGCTCTCGAGGATGACACCCAAGTTCGGGCTGCCGTTCGAGTTACTTGGGAGTTGTTAGGAAGAAGCCATGCTAGAGCTTCGAGCGTGGAAATCTAGTCCCGAGAGCCCCAACTCCGAAAGCTCATTTTGACGACCAATATCTACCGCGGAAGCAGCGTCATCCGTGTACCCTAAACACTACCCCCTGCCGACGTTGAACCGCTATACTGCGTGCATGAATAACTT
>CAYQMZ010001187.1:0-1852 GCA_964418725.1 uncultured Pirellulaceae bacterium | reverse complement strand
GAACAATGTCTCGTTCACACACACAGAATCATTCGAGGTCATCCAAGCGGAAGGCCATCAACAAACAGCTTGGCCTGGAGGCGATGGAAACGCGGAATCTCATGGCTGGTGACTTTGCAATTGCAGCAGAAACTGCAGTTGCAGCCGATGTTGAGACGGTCGAAGTCATGGCGGATACAACCTCTGCAGCAGCTCAAACGCGAGAGCACATTCTGCTTGGACGTCATGCAAATATCAAATTTGCCGGGCTTGACAGTGAAGCCGCGGAGAAGCCGAAGGGGCACTGGATTGACATACAGGTTTTTGGCGAAAGCAATTCTGAACCTGCGCAAGGCTTCATCGACATTGAAGGGATCGTCGAGGAGGTCGACGAACCGGACCACGGCGGATGGATCAACATTCTGACGTTTGGAGCCACTGAGACTTCGAGCGACCCGGAGCCGTTGAAACCAACCCGGATCGCTGCAACGGAAGCTGTGTTTGCTTGGCCGTGATGACCAGAACCAACGAATGGCGAATTGAATTGATTCGCCATTCGTCGCTAGCCCTTACAAGATCACGCACGCTTCCCTTCACGTATACGTCAGCCACCATGAATGCATCGCAGGAACCCAGTCAATTGGAGAGACTAGCCGAATTGGACGCAAAGGAAGGCCGCATTGTCGACAGCTTACGGAAATACGATCGGGTAATGAGAGCGGGTGAGGCGACGGTCACTACATGGTCCGCTGCGGCGAACCTTCTCATGCGAGTTAACGAAGTAGCGCAGGCAATCGGTTTTTACTATCGAGCACTGGATTGTGATTCGATGTCTCCAGAAACACACCACAATCTTGGACGTGCCTTGTTCAAGATTGGGGATGCCGATGGCGCAATGAAACATCTAGTGACGGCTGCGCAACTGACGGAAATGGTCGATCCCTGGCAAGGTATGGCGAACATTATTCCCAGTGCCGTCGCAGCAACTCATGAAGATATTCTCCGCGTCCGGCAAAACTGGGCTGAGCGTGCGAAGCAAGGAATCCAAGTTAAACGGTGGCCCGTTCGTTCCAAACCTGGTCCCATCCGCGTGGCCTACCTGTCGGCTCATTTCTCGAAACGAAATTACATGAAACCCGTTTGGGGGTTACTGAATCATCACGATCGCACTGGGTTCGAGATCCATCTATTGGACGACAGCCAGAGAGGCGACGGCAACAAAACCGTTAGTTTTGAGGGATACCGAGAACATCCCGAAGACTCCTTGCATGCTGTTCGAGAGCTTGACGATCGCCAGTTGGCTGACTTGCTACGTCGAGAGGGTATCGACATTCTCATCGACCTAAGTGCTTACAGTTATCCGAAACGCTTGAGCTTCTTTCGCACAAAAGTCGCACCGATCACCGCCGCTTGGTTCAACATGTTCGCGACATCAGGACTGTCTGGGTACGATTACATTGTCGGGGACGAACACGTCGTCAAACCAGAGGAAGAAGCCCACTATTGCGAATCAGTGGAACGGCTTCCATTAAGCTACCTAACATTTCAGGTCGACTACGAGACCCCCGAAGTTGCGGATCTACCTTGCATAAACCGTGGCTCGTTCACATTCGGCAGCCTGGTATCTCAATACAAGATTACGCCGACCGTCCTGGACGCCTGGGCGCAAATACTTGCCCGTTGTTTGGACTCACGACTCTTAATTGGCAACGCAGACTTGAAGTCGATGCACAATCAAACGTATGTGCTCGATGCCTTTGCGCAACGCGGAATCGAGAATCACCGCATTGAGTTTCTACCACCGGCTGAGCATCACGAGTTTCTTCAATATTACGACCTTATCGATTTGGCGTTGGATGCGTTTCCCTACAAT
>CAYQMZ010001186.1:0-1855 GCA_964418725.1 uncultured Pirellulaceae bacterium | reverse complement strand
CTCATCGTGACCGATGATCTCGGTTGGCAAGATGTAAAATGCTACGACATCGACGAGCCTTCGCCGATGGAAACACCAAACATCGACGCCTTTGCCAAAAAGGGAGTCATGTTCTGGCAGGGATACTCGCCAACTCCGGTTTGTTCTTCGTCGCGGTGTGCGATCCTCAGTGGCAACCATGCCGCGCGGGCTCAGAAAACGAGCATCGTCGGAGGAGCACCACCGGTGGCAAGTAAAAACTCCCGTGTGATGGCTCCATGGTATAGCGGCCGGATGCCAGCTGACGAAATGACAATCGCTAAAGCGTTGCGTCAGAACGGTTACACAACGGGGCACTCAGGCAAGTGGCATATCGCAATCAGCCACAAAGCATTTCCACAACCCAAAGATGTCGGGTTTGATTATTCGCAGTCCAGCCGTGGGGCCCGACGTAGTATGGAAGATCGCTTGGCTGGGTTTGCAACGACTGACAAAAAGGATCCATTTCGCCTAGACGAGAACGGATTTCCATTTCATCAAACCAACGAAGATGCTCTGACTTTCATGAACGAGAGTAAAGACAAACCGTTCTTTCTCTACTACGCGACCTGGCTCGTTCACGCGCCGATCCATACACGTTCGCAGGCCCTGCTGGACAAATACACCGAGCGTTTGGGGACTGATCCAGCGCACCCGCCCACCAAGGACACGCCTGGACAACAGAATCCGTTTTACTGCGCGATGGTCGAAGAATTGGATTACTACGTCGGCACCATCTTTAACTATCTGGAAGAAACCGAAGATCCACGTTGGCCCGGGCACAAGCTGAGCGAGAACACTTACATCATCTTCACGTCAGACAACGGCGGCATGGAAGGCAGTAGCAAGGAGCGCTACACCGACAACGAACCGCTTGCTCGCGGGAAAATTTCGGCAATGGAAGGCGGAACACGAGTGCCGCTGTTGATCGCTGGTCCTGGCATCGGCGCTGGCGCACAAACCGACGTGATGGCCAACGGACTCGATTTCTATCCCACCATTTTGTCGATGACGAAAACGCCTAAGCCGGACCAGAAGAATCTCGATGGATGTGACCTTCTGCCGTTGCTGCAGAACGATCCCCAAGACGCGCAGCTGGTCAAACGCGCCGATGGCACGACGCGCGACACGATGGTTTGGCATTTCCCGCACGGATCGGCGATGGAGAGTACGATTCGCGTTGGAGACTACAAATTGGTTCGCAACTACGACAACGCCGACGATCTGCTGACGCCTTTTTTGGAACTGTTCCAGCTCTACGATTCGTCTAACGGCAAAGCAGTTCGAGTGGATATTGAGGAAGAAAAAAATCTCGCGGCTTCGATGCCTGAGAAAACGGCGGAGCTTGATGCGAAACTTTCGTCCAGACTGAGTGGAATGAACGCAAGCATGCCGTATTACAATCACGCATGTTCTACGCCATTGCCCAACGCAGAAAAGATCTGCACAGTCGAGTCTCATGAAAAAAACGGGCAGAATGTTAAGTTCACTTTTCGCGAAAACGGCGCCAGCGTTAAACGGGCCGACTTGATCTACACGCCCAACGGCGGCGAGCAATACGAAGAATGGTTCCGTGCACCCGCGACACTACAGGAGGGTAATACGGTAACTGCAACGCTGCCCGACGGCGCGACGCACTACTACCTGAATCTCGTGGATGAGAATCAGTTTCTTCGCAGTTACCCAGGAGTGCAAAAAAAGGGTAAGTCATTCATTAGTTCGGCACTCAGTGCTCAGGCTAAGGGTCAAGCCAAAACGATTCCAGCCGATGAACGTAACGCTAAGAAAGGCAAAGCTAAGAAAGCCAAAGCCGACAAAAGTATGCAAAAGAAAAAAA
>CAYQMZ010001185.1:0-1856 GCA_964418725.1 uncultured Pirellulaceae bacterium | reverse complement strand
GGCGGTGACTTCTCTGGTGACATTGCCCTGCTATTCACCGACCCATTCAACTCTGTTGCAGGTGATGTCGACCTGGCGTTTGGTGTTTTCGATAACGTCAGCGTGACTCAGGTGCCTGAGCCATCGTCGTTACTGATGCTGTTTGTTGGCTTGGTGGCATTGCGAACGCGTCGACGAGCTCACTAGACAACATTCAAGACCTCGGCTATTCCGAGGCGAAGCGCATAGACTTGAGCCGGTGCGAGAATCCTTCGCACCGGCCCATTTTATTGCGCTTGACCGACTGGAAAATTCGGTGTCGCCGGCAGGGTGGGCCGCGACTTTGCTGCGGCTATCGGTAGTTTGGGCGGATCGTGGTCATCTTCCCTCCACCGGGGTGCATTACGACTTTCTGCGTTTCGGCTGAAGACGTAGGTTCGAACGAATGCGGGAGCAGTTCTCCCCACGATTGCATCCAAGTTAATCTACAAGCAGCCACCAGATGAGCCAGACTCGAGCAACGCTACTGCACGCGGTGCAGCATCACGGAGACAAGCAAGCCTGGTTCGAATTTGAACAGGTTTATCGACCGTTGATTGAAAGCTGGTTGCGCCGGTTCGAGGTTGCAAAGAGTGATGTCGAAGACCTGGTGCAGGATGTTTTGCTAGCTGTTGCTTCTTCGTTACCGCAGTTTCGTCACAACGGTCGATTGGGAGCTTTTCGCGCGTGGCTCCGGCAGGTGACGCACAACCGCTGCCGTCGCTATTGGGATAGTCGTCCAATTGCCAAGGCGTCAGGCTCGGACACGAACGCTTCAGCGTTGCAGATGGCGGAAGACGATGCGAGTCGCCTGACAAAGCTGTGGGACGATCTGCATGATCGCCACGTTCTGTCAAAACTGCTTGAGTTGGTCGAATGCGAATTCGCCGACGAAACAGTGGCCGTCTTTAAACGTGTCGCCATCGAGGGTGAAAACCCAAATGAGGTAGCCGATTCGTTTGACCTGAAAGTTGCACGGGTCTATCGGATCAAGAACCAAGTACTGAATCGTTTACGCGAGAAGGTCGACTATCTCTTCGGCAAAGATCTGTAGATACCGGATTGAAAGGAATTTCCGTGCCGCAACATCCCGACACGAACGCGCTGTTTCAGTACCTGCAGGATGACGATGGTCAGACTTGGCTGGAAGATCATGTCGAATCGTGCTCACGCTGTCAGGGCAAATTGGATGGATTCGCTAGCGTTCGGCATCTCGTCGATCACGATGCGCGCGTTGCTGAATTCAATGATCTGGCGTTCACTGAAATCAACGACCGATACCACGTCCAAGAGCTAATTGGCCGCGGAGGCATGGGCGAGGTCTATCGTGCGTGGGACCATCTGTTGGGGCGGACGGTGGCGATTAAGGTTGCCAGTGTTTCTGACTGCGAGCACTGGCGTTTTGAGCAGGAGGCACGGATTTGTGCCAAACTGCAACACCCCGGGATTGTGCCCATTCACGATCTAGGCCGGCTTGCTGACGGCCGAAACTTCATGGCGATGAAGTTGGTGAACGGGGCGACTCTTTTGGATCGTATTGTTGGGGCGACTGAAGATGAGCCTGCACAGGCACCGCTGCACGAATTCTGGCAGGTCTGTCAGACGATGGCTTTCGTGCACGAGATGGGAGTGGTGCATCGCGACCTGAAGCCATCGAATATCTTGATCGGTCGCTTCGGCGAAACACAGATCATGGATTGGGGAATCGCGTTTGCTGTTCGGTCAGAAGAATCCAACGATTCCGTGTCGCGACGTGACGACCTGGATCGTGTGGCCCTAAAGGATGCGCAGACCGAGCGTGACACTGGCACACCCGCCTTGGGCACTCGCCCTTATAT
>CAYQMZ010001184.1:0-1860 GCA_964418725.1 uncultured Pirellulaceae bacterium | reverse complement strand
CAACTCCCCAGCCATCTACGTGTCGCAAATCGTTCGATTCGCGATGTTGGGCCATCAGCGCGTTTTGCGCGCTAACTAAGTTGCATTCAACCTTCGTCGGCTCGTTGGCGAGCATTGCATACAGTCGGCACATCGTGATTTCCTTCGGTCCGTTCTGGGCAACTGCAAAAGTACAGTTCACTTTTGGATTCTTAGTGAGCACTGGTTGCAACCACCGTGCCGTGAACTCAACGCAATGGCGGTCGCCGTCGAATGCAGGCATCAAAACTGAAAGCACCTTGCATTTAGGCGTATCTGGGGCGAGCGGTGTGCATTGGTGGCTCTGGATGGTGTGCACACGATTCGAAGAGCGTGCGAATCGGCACATTTTCCATTGCGAGCGCGCTGTTACGGCTCGACCGCACATCTTGGATAGCTTGGATCGGCTTAGCTAGTTAATTCGGGCTGTCGTTGCAGTTGACCTGACCTGCTGCAGCCTGGGGATGCTCTTTGCGGAGCAGGCATCCGATTTGATCGATCTCATTTACGTAGCTAAGCAAAAAGTCGTCCAGCGCAACGATTCCGACTAGCTGGTTCTCGCGATTGACGACCGGAACTCGGCGCATGCCGAACGACATGCAGCGGAGTGCTAGGTCTAGCTTGGCCGTATCGCGGATTGAAACCACAGGACTGGTCATGACTTCCGCGACCGAGAGGTTTTCTGCGTTTGGCACTCGCCCAAACTGGATGCAAATGTCTCGGTCGGTGATCATTCCGTGCGGTGTGCCATCAGGATTGACGATGACAAGAGAGCCAACCTTGCGTTCTGTCATTTTCCGGGCTGCTTCTCGCAGGCTCGCATCACCGCGAATTGTCTCGGCGTTTTTTGAGTAGATATCTCTGACTTGCATGGCTTGCTCCTTGTGCAGAAGTTATGCGATTGCAAGTCGCAAAGGTCGTGCCGCGGGCACTGTGCGCACGTGGGGGAGTCCGGGCGAACCAACTAGAACAGAATTTCAAATGCGGTTTTGCCAACCGAGCGGTACCGCATTGTGAGCGTTCCTCGATTGCATTCAGTTGAAACTTGTTCTAGACAAATCCGCGTAGAAGTGCGCCCACCAAATACGCCAGTATCGCCGCACTACCGCCCAGTGCGAGCGTCTCGCAGCCAGCCAACAACCAATGCTGTTGAACGAATCGCGACTTCGCCGCTCCTACTGAAAAGAACGCTACCGCAGTAAACAGGCAGCTCCAGAAAAAAGGGGCTTCGAGTGGGACTGACAGTAGTTTCAAGCTGAATGGAAGCAGCGGAATGAATCCAACGGCCAGGAAAGCGAAAAACGTGGCTAGGGCCGCACGCGTAGGTGATCGAGAAGATTGGTGAAGGCCCAGTTCATCGCTGAGCATCGTTTCCAACCATCGTTCTCGGTCCGAACAGATGATTTCGACGGCTCGGTCAAGATCATCACCGCGGAAACCCTTTCTCGCATAGATTTCACGGATTTCTTCGCGTTCGCCTTCCGGGTATTCGTCGATCTGTCGTGATTCTTCGTTACGGGCTTGTTCGCGCAGTTGTCGATCGGCTCGTGTTCCCAAAAAATTGCTGGCTGCCATGCTAAATCCGTCGCCGACTAGATTGGCAAGGCCGAGGACAATCACGATGCCCGACGACAATCCAGCTCCCGCGACGCCTGACACAACAGCAAACGTGGTTACGGTGCCATCGATCGCGCCGTAGATGAAGTCCGATAAGTAGTTGGTGTCGTCCTGCTCAAGCCGCGCCCGGATTCTTTCTGGCGTGTGATCCAGCATGTTGGGCGAGAGTGGTCCGCGGCGACGGTCGTCAGTGCTTTGTGTCATGTCTTTCCTTGCTCGCAGGGT
>CAYQMZ010001183.1:0-1868 GCA_964418725.1 uncultured Pirellulaceae bacterium | reverse complement strand
GGTTCGTCCGATTGTCGGCCGCTTTTTACTCAAAGGAAGCACCAACATTCGCATCCGAGGCTTCGACTTTAAGGGACGAAGCTTCAACCAATACGAGCGTTGGGAAGACATGCCAATAATCGTGAGAGACGAACCGCAGACCAGTCGTCCTGATTTCACGGCAGAGTACGCATTGCGCAAAGCAGCCATCGAACGCGAGTTTGCCACCTACTTTCGCATCGTCAGAGACCTCGACTACTCTTCCGCGATCGACATCGAAGACTGTTCGCAGATCGTGATTTCTCAGAACCGCATTGATGGATATTGGGCAGGCATTCAATGCAAACAAGCAACGAAAATACTGATCGAAAACAACCAGATCACTCACACGGTGAACGGAATCTTCACGTTTCAACCCGCCCCATCATTGGTCGACAGCATCATCCGGGGCAACACAATCAAACAATCGCTAGATAATGGGATCGACATCCGCGATGGCGCCGAAGAGGTTCAAATCCTACGGAACAACGTCACGCTTAGTGGACGCAGCCACATCTCGCTTCAAAGCGGTTCGAAACAATGCCGCGTCATCGCCAACAAAGTTCGGCGAGGCGGTTTTTACTCCGAGACGATGGAGTTCCCTGGAGCATCGGCAATCAGCTTGAACGATGTATCAAGCGGCAACATTGTTGCAAACAACGAGGTCGAAAAGCAGATCGACCTAACGGGCATCGACGGCAACGGGATCATTCTGGATTTCATCCGAGACGGACATCGCGCCGTTGTTCGCCACAATACGGTTTCAAGAAACGCTGGGGACGGACTCAATACCACCGAGAGTCCCAACGCCATGATCGGATTCAACGTGTTCGCACTCAACGGATCGCGATTTAACGGAACTCCCCGCGGAGCCGGCATCAGGATGTCACGCGATAGCGACGTCCGACAGACGATTCTTGGCAATGTACTGTTGAACAATCGAACGGCCGGCATCCAAACGTCTTTTACGCTTTCAAAACAACGAGACATTGACGGCAACACCTACCACCTTGCGAACGAACCATTGATGCTGGACGGGGAAGGCGAGCAGCAGAAAAGCTTTTCAACGCTGGAAGAAGTGCAGAACGCAACGCCTTGGGAAACGGATGGCAAGCTGATTCAGGACAGTGAGTCGGACTAGCTCACCTCAAAAAAGTAGCATCCCCAATCGAATAATGATTGGGGATGCTGTTTCGCAGTGAACCTCTAACGGGTCACTCGGTGGTTAGCCACAGCAAGACAAGCAGCAGCCATCACCCCAATGAATGTCGATCGAACTAGCTGGTAACTATTGAGCCGCTGTCTGGGCTGCATCCTCGCTGGGCGCAGGTTCTTGGCCCAACAGCTTCAGCGCATGTTCTTCGAGCGTCTCTGCAGATTGAAAGCCAACGACGTAGTCCACGACCTTGCCTGATTCGTCGATCCAAAATGTGGTCGGATAGGCACCGACGTCGTAGACCTGCCTGGATACCTCACCACCTTGCAAAGCAATCGGGTGGGTCAGCCCGGCTTTCGCCACGTACTTGCTGACCACTTCACGGCTTTCGTCATATCCGTTGACGGCGAGAACACGAAAACCGCGATCGGCAAACTTCGCGTTCAGCGTGCTGAGATGTGGAGCTTCCATACAGCACGGTCCGCAGGCTACACCCCAAAAGGTCAGTAACGCAGGGTGACCGTCGATGAACTCACGGAATTGCACTTTCGAACCGTCTAGCAATTCCAATTCAAAGTCGGGAGCGTCTTTTCCTATGCGTTCCTCGGGAGCGCCTCCGCCCGGCGAGTGCCGATACCGAGTACCTTTGAACCCTAGGTCCATGGCCAACAACATGCCAGGCGACGCCTTGTAG
>CAYQMZ010001182.1:0-1877 GCA_964418725.1 uncultured Pirellulaceae bacterium | reverse complement strand
GTCCTGCTCGAAACGAACAGTCTGTTGAATGCCTGCTGGCAACTCCGCTTCGAACTTTGCCAATACCTCTCGGGCTTCGTCAAACCAAACGTCCACGCGTCGATTGGAGGAAACCAGTGCCGCAACGGAAACTGAGGGAACGCCGTCGATGAGGGCTCTTGAAGTTACTGGACTGCGTACCGCGCGACGCACGTCTGCGATATCGCCCAACGCAACTGTTTGGCTTCCTGTCGCCAGTTGAATAGGCGTCTCGCGAATACGAGCCAGTGAATCAAACTCGTTGCCAATCTCGAACAGCACGTCTGCGCCAGTTCCCCGTTGCAGCCCGGCGGAGATCTTGGCGTCGCTTGATTGTAGTTGGCTGGCCACGTCACTGACCGTAAGGTTGCGTTGTGTGAGTTCGTCGGGGCGAAGCGATACGAGTATCTCTTCTACGGGGGCACCGAAAATGTCAACCTCTTTCGTTCCGCCAATCTGGCTCAACCGATCTTCGAGATCATCCGCGTAGCGACTGAGAATCCCGTAGTTGACCTCGCCCTGACTGTCCCATCGCAAGGCGACGATGAGTGCGTAGGCGGTAATGTTCAGGCGATCAAATTCGGGGTCCAATGCATCCGGCGGCAGCAGCGGCTTGGCATCCGCCAGTTTGTCTCGAAGCCGAGACCAGACTTCGTCTGCTTGGGAGCGAAGGACAGTATCCTTCAACTCAATGGTGATGGTTGAGATTCCATCGCTACTGATGGAGCGAAGCTCTTTTATCTCCTCGATATCTTGAATCTTGGACTCGATTTTCTCGGTGACCAAAGACTCGACGCGTTCCGGGGAGGCACCGGGAAGCACGGTGTTGATAATTCCAGCACGCTCGGTAAGAACAGGGTCTTCCATGCGAGGCAAGACCAACAATGCTGCCAGGCCGGCGACCAAGATCAAACAGATCGCTAGGGAGAGCAATCGTGGGTTGCGGTAGAAGACGGTCGCCCAATCCGGGCGAGATTGATTCGTCATCGTTGTGCTCCCCCGGAGAGTTGTACGTCGACCGCTTGGCCGCTGACGACGCGGTGCGTGCCGTCAATAACGATTGCGTCGCCGTCTGCGAGTGTCCCACTGACCACACTGACGTCTCGTAGCGTGTACAGCAGTTCCACGGTGCGACGTTGAATAGTCGCGGGTGTCGAAGATGTGTCGACAACGAATACATTCCAGAGACCTCGTGGTCCCGGGACGAGAGAGCTGCTTGGTATTTCTACTCCGCGGCAGTCAACGGACTCCTGCAGTTGCAGCCGCACGATTTGTCCAGGGATGAATCTGGTCTTCTCAGGCGAGTTTTGGGTAAGGCGGAAAATCG
Source organism: uncultured Pirellulaceae bacterium (assembly GCA_964418725.1). Lineage (GTDB taxonomy): Bacteria > Planctomycetota > Planctomycetia > Pirellulales > Pirellulaceae > CAYNJG01. The sequence goes on along the minus strand of CAYQMZ010001182.1, from coordinate 532 downwards.
CGTTCTGCGTGCGGGTGATCGGGTCAAGTTGAGGACGAAGTGAGACTAACTGCCCCTGAACGGCGGTGCGTTCGACAGTCATGGCGTGCACAGAACCGGCTTGCATCCGAGCCGCAGAATTCGCGGGTATGCCGATCCATGCCTCGAGTATTGAGTCTTCGACAATATTGAGTACGGTCGTTCCGGGGCTGACGACAGTGCCTTCGTCGACAAGCCTTTCGGTGATTCGGCCGCGGAACGGAGCTCGCATTTCTCCGTCTTCGATGTCCAGGTCCAGTCTCTTGAGCTCGGCCTCGATTTGCCGAACGGTGGCCGACTGGGCTGTGAGTTGTTCGCTTCGTGTTCCCGCTAGGAGTTCATCCAACTGTTTCTTCGAAGCCGTGGCATCGGAGACCGCCGATTGCCATTGAAACCGGTTCGTATCGAGTTGTTCTCGCGATATGGCGTCGGAAGCCATCAACCGTTCCGATCGTTCCAGATCGTTTCTCAACCTGGAAGCGATTGCGGATAGGCTCTCGAAGCGGGCTTGCGC
>CAYQMZ010001181.1:0-1877 GCA_964418725.1 uncultured Pirellulaceae bacterium | reverse complement strand
GCGACATGAGTATTTCACGCCAGCGTAACCACTACGCAGTTCGTTGAAGTACTCTTGGTAGCAACTAGGAAACGAGTTGCGATAGCCTTCATTCACGGAGTAGTACTTACCCTGCCACGGCATGCGAATGTTCTCGTGACTCAAGACGAAAGCACCGATCGCTGGATCAAGTGTAAAGCCATGCACTCCGTTCCCGGCTGTATAGACCATCATCGTCGATGATCCGTACAGTACATAACCGGCGGCGACCTGTTGGGTTCCCGGTTGCAGCACCCATCGCAGTCCCGGTCTATCGTCACCTTCGGGTTTCTTCAGAATCGAAAAGATGGTTCCAACGCTAACGTTGACGTCAATGTTCGAAGATCCGTCTAGCGGGTCGAACAGGACAGCGTATTTTGCGTTGTCGCTGTCCGTGTTGATGATCGGATCATCGTTCTCCTCTGAAGCAATCACGCCGATGCTGTCGCGAAAGCTGAGGCTGTGAACTATCGCTTCGTCGGCATAGACATCTAGCTTCTGTTGCAACTCGCCCTGCACATTTTGCTCACCGACGTCACCTAGGATGTCAGTTAGCCCCGCGCGAGAGACTTTTGAGTGAATGGCCTTTGCAGCTAGAGTGAGGCCGGAAAGTAGCCAGGAAAACTCACCGGTTGCTCCGGTCGACTTCTGCTGTTCTTGCAGAATGTGTTGCTGGATCGTGATGGTGGTCGAAGGTTTGGCAACACGAGTTGAGTCGATCATGCGTTTGCTCTCCAGGTTCGGAATTGGACTCTCGCCATCGCCTTGTGAGCAATTGGCGGTCGTAGAGCGTTGAAGCACGATGCGTGCCAACTATCGAAACCGTATGTCGGCTGTGCAAGCAACGCTGTACGTCGCGCGACATGGTACGGGCGATTATCCCGTTTTATGATCGTTTCCTACCGCTCGTACGGTCTGTACGCGTGCAACCTGAAAAGCGCCCGTCGACAATCAGATCAATCCAACAGCGGCGGATGCCCGATTTTGATGCACCAAGTGCTGAATCGGGCGCCACCAACGGATCACCTCGGCCAACGGACCACCTCGATAGATGCTGGTTCATCGCTGTCGAGCAGCGATGCGAGCTAGAACATGCCTCCCATTCCACTCGTGGCCCGAGCCTCCCGTGCGTCGAGTGCATCATTCGCCTCGGCGGCGAAACGGCTAAGGTCAACGGTGATGGGCTGCTTTCCGTCCCATTGCTTGAGGGCCTGAGCTAGCTCGCGGCGACAGGCACCAATCGCCGGACCAGTAGGCTGAATATTGCCTACTTCGACCGCAACTCTTTGATGGGCACAAATCATCGAAATCTTCTCCGCGGTCCAATCGATGCTGAAGGAGCGTCCCAGTTCTCGCGAGGCATCGGCTACCAGGACGGCCAGCATCGCGGCGGTTTGAAGGCTGGCATCGGCTTCATGATTCACGCTGCGTGGATCGAACCTTAAGTTCTTGATGTTGAGACCTGCGGCTGGCCCCTGAATCTGGGCTACGTTCGACGACATGCCGTCACGAAACATATTGAAAACCATCGTTGGCAACTTGCCGACACCTTCAACGGTGAACAATGCCCGTTGCGATAAATCGGGAGCAATGGCTTCGATCGTGCGGCGAATATCGGCAGCAGAATTCGAAGCAACGCCGCCGCCACCACCGCCCATGCCGCTGTAGTGGCCGGACGTCTGCTCGTTGAAGAGCCACAATAGCGAGGGGACCGCAGACTCGGCCTCTTGTCCAAGTTCCTCTAGGCAATCCAAGATGATGGGGAGAAGAACGGGACCGTTTTTCTGGTCAGCGGCGGAATCAGCCATGCTCCAGTCGAGTTGCGGCAGAATCCTGCTGTCGTCGTTGTACCGAATGAG
>CAYQMZ010001180.1:0-1889 GCA_964418725.1 uncultured Pirellulaceae bacterium | reverse complement strand
AAAGAAATCAACGCTCGGTATTCATTTGCAAGTCCGCGAACCACGGGGAACGCCTTGCCATTTGGAACTGAATTTCACAGGACAAAAGGAGTCTCGTATGTTTCCTCTCATCATGGCGGCCTTTGGTGCGGCGTACGGACTCGGGCTGTTACTTGCCGCCGGACTGCCAGTCGTGACCCTTAGGTTTTTCAACCTACTGCCATTTGATCGTCGTATTTGGTGGAGTCTCTCGGCAATCGTAGCGTACTCGGCTGTTCGCCACGCGATCCTAAAGAGCTACGACTTTCTGCCACCAACGTCTGCTCCGGAGGATTTCTTCTTCGAAGCACACATGTCGGGCGGACAACTTGGAGTGATTGGCGGCTACCTAATTGGTCTGATGGTGCTCTATCACTTTGGACACCCCGACAGGGAACAGTCGATGAACTTCTGGTTTGCGATACCACTTTCATTGGCCGCGTTGAGCGTTGGCGTGTCCGTGCTTGCGAAATCCACAATCCCTTAAGCAGTGTACAAGCGGAGGCGTCGTTGGGTCGTACAAACCCGAAGCCTTGGGCTCCACCATCAACTGGAATCTAGCTGTCATCAAGGGACGCCAATACTTGCTCGCCAAAAGCGAGAACATCGTTCACCGTGAGCGAAGCTCCCGAACTTTGGACTTCTGCAAACTGTGCGTCGCCCATCGACTCCATCAACTTCGCAAGCATCGGCCGGTATTGCGGAGTGAACTCGTCTTTGTCTCCGATACCCTGCAACGAGTCAACGATGCCGGAACAGCGAGCTGCCAGTTCAAATTGTTGGCAACCTGCCATTGCCGAGATCAGTGATCGGACGGCAACGGGAAAGTGGGCCGCTTCGCCCAACTCCGATAGCGTGCGGAGATTTTGAATCGCCGCGGTGAGACGCTGGCTTGGTGGAATGCTGGGGTCAAAGCCATCGTCAATGACGAGGCGATTGATCAGCGCGATCCAGCGGTTACTGCAACTCTCGGCCGCTTCAATGGAGTGTTGTCGGTACTCGAACGCCTGCGGCAAGTTTCCACGAGTCATGGCAGACGTTGCCTTTGCCAAATACAGGAACGCTTCGCCGCTAGGCCAGTCGAGTTTAGAAACAAACGCTGTAGCGTCCTCAATGATCTGGTCGATTCGCTCGTCCATTGGGCTGCCGAGTGCCAACGGGCAAGCTCGTAACGCGTTCGACCACCACCGGACTTCGCCCACGTTGTTGGTTGCGATCGCGAGACGCAACGCTTCCTCGGCAGCAGCGGCAGACTCTTCGAATCTTTTTTGTGCAAAACGCAGGAAATACTTCGCGCCTTGCGTTTGCGGTAGGTCCGCAATTGCCTCCGCCTTTTGTACGTAGGTTTCGGCTTCGTCCAAGTTGCCCTTCACCCACGCTCCGTTAGCGAGCACCGCACAGGCGTCTGCACGACTTGTCACTTCGTCGCCCAACTCCTTGGCTGCTTCCATCAGCCATTCGTATCCTTCCACTCGCAGATGAAACATTAACGTCTTGCCCAATGCGACGATCGGGTCGACCGCCACTTCCGCAACGCGATGCTTACGTCCCCAAGCCACTGCTTGTCGAAGGTCAGACCACTCGGCATTGAGGGCTGCTGCGGACTCGATTTCGTCGAAGCCGTTGATGCCCTGCCCAAGCGTTGTGGCGCGAGCAGCGTGGTACTGAGCGTGGCGTTTCCGAGCCGCCTCATTTTCTGCTTCGTCGATTCGCGACTGGCAAAACTGCCGAATGGGTTCCAATAGTCTGTAACGTGACTTTCCTTTTCGCTCTTTTCGAACGACCACCGACTGTTCAACGAGTCGCTGCAGTTGCATTTTCGTGGCTTTGGATCCACCGCTGGCGGCAATCGCTGCGTCACTGGTGAAGGA
>CAYQMZ010001179.1:0-1891 GCA_964418725.1 uncultured Pirellulaceae bacterium | reverse complement strand
AGGCTGACTCCCGCGGTCATTCGTTTTTTCTATACATTGCCATCGCGATTTGTGACTGCTCAACCGTCCCGTCACGGCAAATAGTTTGGTGTTAGAAGACAACTTGCCAATGACTGGAGAACGATATGAAACGCAATCCGATCTCGATTTCCGCCCTTTCCGTATGTAACAGAAGCCGACAAATCTGGAATCAGCTAAACGAACTGCGCGGCGTCGCCACCGATGGTGCATGGTTAGTTTGTGATCTCAAGGGGCTTGCGGAGCGGCTCGGAAAGCTTCGAGACGATTTGGCCATGCACTATGCGCACGAATGGGATCGTAGCGGTCGACTTCGTCAAGCTGCCGTCGGTCGCACTGTTTCGCGTGGTGAGTTGGCTCTTTTCTTGCGAGAACAGACCGAGCTTTACGGTCTGGTCTCAGACTTGGCGGTAGAGGCCGAAAGGCTGCTGCACGCGACCGACTCCTCGCCAAGAACAATGAAGAGACTCATGAGTCTCTTCAAGGCGTTCGATGCTTTGCTGATTTCGCACGAGACGCGAAAGGCGGTGGCCGTATCCAGTCGTTCGTGAACGAACCGTTTGGTTCGTGCTCGTCACCCTCCCGGGATTCCCCGATCGCGAAAGGGAGGGTGGCTTCCGACGTGAGCTATCAGGCTTTGCCGCTTAAGCGGAGGCGAACGTGATCGTTGGGTTTGCGGTCCCAGCGCTGTTACTTCAAATCAATCATTTCAAATTCGTTAGACCCTGTGAGGTGAACCAACAATGCACTGTCCTAGCTGTTACACGGCCCTTAGCGTCGCCGATCGAGCGGGGATCGAAATCGACTTTTGCCCAAGTTGTCGCGGGGTTTGGCTCGACAAAGGCGAGCTCGACAAGATCATCGAGCGAAGCAGCTCGTATATGAAGACGTCAGAGCCTGCCCCGGCGGCCGTTGTTCCGTCGAAACGCGAACGCCGCGACTACGACGATCGGAAAAGCAAATCTAAAAAACGGAAGAAGAAAAGCGAGTGGATTGAAGATCTCTTCGACATCTTTGATTGAACTCAGCGACCCCCAGCAAGTTGTCGAGAAACTGGTTGCGGAACAGCGCCTTGTTTCTTCAGGTGCCTTGGCGACGTTTAGTTTGCTCAGGGCTCTCGACGAGAACGTGAGGTGACACACCTAGTTGCTAATGCGGTTCCGAGCATTTGTGTCCCCTTTCACGAAGGAGGTGTAGCCACAACCTAATCGTGCGGCTGAGTCAAGCGAAACGAGTTTGTCAACTTGCGATGCAAGCAAATACTTGAAAGGAGGGACAGTAAATGGCTGCGGGAAGAGGTAAAGACGCCAGCTCGCAATCACCCAGTTTCATCGTTGGAGTTGGCGCGTCGGCTGGTGGACTTGAGGCACTTGAAAAGATGTTCGGTGCGATGCCGGCGAATACTGGTATGGCGTTCGTCGTCGTGCAGCATCTGTCGCCTGACTTCGACAGCGTCATGGACGAGCTGTTGCTTCGGCAGACAGACATGCCTGTACACACGGTCGAGGACGGTGTCGAGATCGCGTCGAATGCGATTTATCTGATCCCACCAAAGAAAGAGATGATCATCTCGGATGGCAAACTACTGCTGACCGACATGGATCCGGGGCAAGGTCTAACGTTACCCATCGATCAATTCTTCCGCTCACTCGCACAAGACGCGGGGCCGAAGTCGATAGGTGTGATTCTCTCCGGTACCGGCAGTGACGGCTAGCGTGGGAAAATCCACGAAGCAGGCGGACTTGTGATCGTGCAAAACGAAGATTCCGCCAAGTTCGACGGAATGCCAAAGAGTGCCATGGAGACTGGTATCGTCGATATCGTGTTGCATCCCGATGCCGTGGCGGAAGCATTAGCGCGTTATTCGCAGCAC
>CAYQMZ010001178.1:0-1896 GCA_964418725.1 uncultured Pirellulaceae bacterium | reverse complement strand
GCTAACGATTCCTCAAGCGGCAAAAGTCGTCAAGCTGTTGGCTGAAAATTCCACGGGCGTCTTGATTGGATTCGAATCGGCTGAAGATTCTCAACTGTGGTTCGTTGGGGAGGAAGGTTCCGAACTGATTCACGAATTCGCTCCCCAGACGACTCTGTTTGGGACTGGGTCGTCCCTTCAGTCGTGGGAGTCAGGGGATCCGCTGACGATCTACCGGCGCCTGGACACAGGATCCGTCGATATCCACAAAGAGGGTGTGCTCGCGTTCCATACACATACTGGTTCGGACGATGACTTTGAAAGTCGGCAATGGCGCACGGATGGTACCGCTGCGAATACCTATGCTGTCGAAAGGGTTGCGACTGTTCGGGATTACATTGCCCATGACGGTCGCGTCTTCTTCGCAGAGGAGCATCCAGACTACGGCTTTGAGTTGTGGGAAACGGATGGTACCGAAGAAGGCACGTTCGTCTATGATCTGGCCCCCGGTCCAGAGGAACATGGTTTTCCCGATGAGTTCACAATCTATAACGATCAGGTCTACTTCATTGCGAGAAATCAGTTGTGGAAAATCGGTGATGAGAACTTACGCGGGGATTTGAACGGCGATTTGATCGTTGATTTTGCCGACTTTCTGGCAGTCTCGCATAACTTTGGAAAAGAGTCGGACGAAGGTGACGTCGATGGCAACGGGCAGGTCGACTTCGCAGACTTCTTGGAGGTTTCTCACAGTTTCGGTAGGAGAGAGTTTGAGACGCTGAGGATGGTCGATCCCGTCCAAGCAAACATCGAGCATGTCGACCTTATCTTTGAAGCCGCGATCCTTGCGTCTAACTAGCTGGGTTCAACGATTGGGAAGCTGTTGATCATGGAGGTCACCTATGCAGTGGCGACGAAAAGCGTTCACGTTGATTGAACTGTTGGTGGTGCTTTCCATTATTGCGATGTTGGCGGGGTTGCTGCTGTCCGCCGTGATGCAAGCTCGTGCTGCTGCACGGACGGCGATCTGCAAGAACCACCATCGCCAAGTTGCCTTGGCGGTACTGAATTACGCAGGTGCGCACAAGGAAAGGCTGCCGTCGTATCTGGATCTGCTTCCTTATGTCGAAGAGCAGTCGGCCTACGAAGCGATTGTCGATCGTGTATGGGAGTTGGATCTAACGTTCGATGAGCTGCCGACCAACAGTCGCCAGTCGATCGTGCCGGTTTTCCAATGCCCAAGTGCCGATCAGTTTCCTCGTCATGCCGTGTTCGAGTCGATCAGTCCAGACTTTGATGGAAGTTACTTTGAGGGTCGAATCTTCGTGCGCGAAGCGAAGACCCAGGAAGTGATCTACGATCAGATCGGTGCTAAGGACATCAATCCCGTGACCGTGGCATATCTGCCTAAGACGCTACCAAAATCGGAAGAGATCATTCGGCAACCGCACTTGGAATCGATGTGGAGCGGCGGTTCACTGCGCCGCACCACCGACGGGATGTCGAAAACGATTCTGCTCGGCGAGAGCACCAACTTGGGCCGCAACCAAGCTTACTTGGCAGCGATCTTTCGACTGAATGTGTACACCGAAGACTTCGTTCAGGAGAAGATGCAAGCCAAGCTGAAGCGACTAGGCGTGACCGACATCGTGCATAATTTTTCCAGTCCGCATCCACAGTTTCATGTCGCGATGGGGGATGGTTCCGTGCACTCGGTGAGTCCTGAAATCGAGCGCCCGGTCATCCTAGCCCTGGTCACTCGGCAAGGTCACGAGGCTGCGGACCTGTCGCAGTTGCGTTGATTTATACGCTTTAGGACGCAAGCGTGAGCATTCATCGTGAGGGCGTACCCTAGTGACGAACCATGACAGACTGAAAGAACTTGATGGAAAAATGCTTGGTGGCGTAGGTTAGAGT
>CAYQMZ010001177.1:1625-1897 GCA_964418725.1 uncultured Pirellulaceae bacterium | reverse complement strand
TGATACGGGTTATTCGAACTCGCGACGATGACTTGTCCGGAACCGGGGGAGTGGGGAATCATCACGAAGGGACAATTCTGTCGATGGATCTTGTAGCGGCAACGGGAACCGTAGCCTACGAGGACATCACAGCCCCAGGGGATTCGCTGATACGAGTGGATGGTTTCAACGACGATGACAGTGACGACGGACCGCCACCGGCTGCTGAAACAGTTGATCACGTAATCGACAACCAAACGCAGAAGCACCTTAACACCCTAGATTTCGGCTCG
>CAYQMZ010001177.1:966-1615 GCA_964418725.1 uncultured Pirellulaceae bacterium | reverse complement strand
CCCCGCAAGCTATGTACTGGAAGGGGGTTTTGATACTCAAACGTTTACTGAAATCTCGAGAGGTTCGCTCGCACTTCCCAAGACACGCAATCCCGGTGGCGATATCGGGATCAGCAATGATCTCGCGTTGCAGGAAATCACTTTTCCTAACAACGTTGCATACGCGACCTACCGACTAACGTTTCCGACTCTCAAAAACGCCGTGGCAGAGAACGCTATGCAAATTGGGGAAGTTGAGTTCCTTGGTGAAGTAGTTCCTCCGCTTCCTTCGGACAATATTCGCGTTGGCGACCTGAACGAGGACGGAACCATCGACTTTCCGGACTTCCTCATTCTTGCGGCAAAATTTGGGCAGAAAGCCACCCCGCAGTTTGACGGCGACTTCGATGCGGACGGAGAAGTCGGCTTCGATGACTTCCTTGTATTCGCTTCGAACTTCGGGCGGCGTGTTGATGCGTTGCTCGCGAGAGGTGATATTTAGCTCAAAGCCACCATGGACAACTGGGCAAAATCTAGAAAGCGGCGACAACGGTACCGACGTCAGCGAGATGCGGCGACGGAGGCGATCGACGCACGGAAACCTGCGAGGGGGTTTGTTAGCTTAACTGCGCTCGAACATGCAGATCTGTGGCTAATACGAAAAGCAATT
>CAYQMZ010001177.1:0-956 GCA_964418725.1 uncultured Pirellulaceae bacterium | reverse complement strand
CCATCACGCGCCGCTCGTCGGAACGCTCCTGTGCGTTGTCTTGAAGCCGTAGAAGCCGACTACAACGCGGTAAGTCTACGACTCCTTGCCGGCAACACCTTGGCGGCGATGACGGAACAAAACAGGCGAAGAAGGGCGGCAATCCTCGACGCGATCATGCGAGCGTCGTAGAATCTGGCGCATTGGGATTGATCCCCCGATGCTGGATATCCGGTGGTCGCCGAGTCGAAAGCGGCGGCCACCTACTTTCGACACTTCAAGGCGTGCACCATGGCAGAATGGTATCTCGACGCTGCGCTCGACGCCTTGGAAGAAGGCTACCGAGTAGTCGCGGCCGAACTAAATGAGTTGTTTGCAGAAGTCGGTACTACGGTTCGAATCGAAGCCGACCCGACACGGAGTACCGACAGTATCCGACATGCAGCCAAGAGGTTTCATGAAACGCTTTGCGGACTACGGATTGCTGGGCCGCTTCCCCCGATGGACATCATGATTGAACCGTGGACGGTCGGTTTTATCAGCGGGCGTGAATGTGATTTGACTTGCATCGACGTCACCGGTGGCGGGCTGCTCGGGGTCGACCGGTTCGATTTTTCGAAGACCTTCGAATACCTCAAAGAACACACTTGGGAGCGTGAAGACTGGCAAGACTGTATCGCCACCCCCACGCAACGGCACCACCGAAGCTGGCGTGATTGGATACAAGCGAAGATTGACAAAACTGACGACAACTACCTTTGGCCACACGACTGGGAGAAAAGATCGATTTCTTCAACGCTGCCGCGACACCCGCTGGAAAAGACCAAGCCGGATTTCACGGAAACGTATGACCTAGAAGAATGCCGCTGGGTGTTTTGGTCTTGGCAATGTGGCCGCTGGGGGTGGACGGAAATCGAGAAGGCTTCGACGAACGGCCGCAGTCGACGACACCTTGGCAGATTGGCCAGCGCCTACTC
>CAYQMZ010001176.1:0-1900 GCA_964418725.1 uncultured Pirellulaceae bacterium | reverse complement strand
TGTCCGGTAGGAACCGGACCTACGAATCAAACGAATTAATGACTCAGGACACTAGCAACAACTTGCAAGATGAGTTGCGCCTCGTTTTGCCCATTCTCTACGCTTGGTTCGCCTTTTGGGTGATCTTGCTGATATGCCTAGCGGAATCTGGTGGCTACCTATTGGTCCTCACGATGTTCACCTGGTCAGGAATAGGGCTGGCGATGACCTTACTGTGGTGCAGTCTCTACTGCCCACACTCGTTCATTCGCGACGCCATTGGGTTCGTCTTAATAGTGATCGGCAGCGCTGGTTCATTCTGGATGTTTGGCTGGTTTTCTAAACGCGAGGACTTGCTCTACCAAAACGTGGAAACCGTCCTCGCGATTTTCTTGGTGACGACCTTGGCGTCCTTGCCGTGTTGGTTCATGCGCCGATTCCTAGGATGGCAAATCGCCCGATTCGCAAACGTGAGTTTCGAACAGGATCGTCGAATCGAGATGCGGGAACTGTTTGTGTGGACGGCTGCTTCAGCCGCATTCCTGGCGTTTCTACCATTGCTAATGCATAAAGTACTTCCGCCCGAGGACAATGAATCGATCACAGAGACCGTTGCCTTTGTGTTGATATCCACTGTCGGCCTGCCGTCCCTAGCGGCGATGATATTCTTCACGATGCTAAGCGTGTTCGGGGCTCGAGCGTCCGCATTCCTTTTGCCTTTCGGTTCCGCATTTCTTGCGTTGCTCTATGCACTAACGATGACTTTATTCGGTGATGGTCAATTGCAGGCGATGTGGTTCGAAGTCGGCTGGGATGCAACGTATTGCTGGGCCTTAGCTGGCTACGCCTTCTTGGCCGTTACCGTCTATTTGCAGTCCTGGGGCATCTATTGCAAAGTTGGCTTTGGGGATCACCGACGGCGGCTTCAGATTGCACTCGAAGAATATGAACGGAGCGTGCAAGAGGCGGCGACTGCCTGGGAAGCGGCAAACCGAATTGATACGCACAATGAAGTCGGTTCGGATGACGGCGGTCGCCTGGTCTGACAGCACGAGAGGCATCCGTCGATTGACGAAGCGTGAGCAGCGGGCGACAATCCGTCCTGATCACGATGTGCGGGTTGTTTCTCTCCCTCCTAGGTAGGCCGATTCGATGGTTCGACTCACGTTGGTGCTTTGTTTTTTGGTGAACTCCGTTGCATGGGCGCAGCCGTCAGAATTACCGTTTCCAGGCTTCCCCAAGCTAGAGTCAAAGTCCACCGGGGAATGGTGGAAGGTTGAGAAGCTTGGATTGAACGTGCCGCGTGACCAAGTCGTCGCCTTCGCGCTCTACACCCATGATCGCCGAACACTAAAGTTGACCGCTCAGCTTTATCCGCTGATGCCCAATGAGTCTCGCGATGTTCGGTTGGAATTCAAAACTGACGGCAGCTGGCAAGAAGTGGCACGCACGGGCGTCAGAGATCTTGGCTGGACGGCTCACTTTCGCATCGACAATTGGGACAACACCAAAGACGTTCCTTACCGAGTTCGCCATGGCGAAAAGGCTGAATTCGAAGGCCTGATCCGCAAAGACCCAATCGACAAAGATGTGATCGTCGTCGGAAACTTGTCATGCAACTCGAAACGCACGCCCGGCCCGCGACAGATGATCGTCGCCAATCTGCAGCGGCAAGATCCTGACCTGCTGTTTTTTGCTGGCGATCAGACTTACCACCACACGGAACACACGTTCGGGTTCTTGGAATGGGGTATTCAATTCCGAGATATCATTCGGGACCGTCCCGTGATCACGATCCCCGATGACCATGATGTGGGACAGGGAAACATCTGGGGCGAAAACGGAAAGAAAGCACGTTCACCCGCAGGCTCCGACGGTGGATTCTTTTACCCTGCGAAGTTCGTGAACATGGTACAACGTG
>CAYQMZ010001175.1:0-1901 GCA_964418725.1 uncultured Pirellulaceae bacterium | reverse complement strand
CCACAACAAGTCAGCCAAAGCTTGCGACGAGAGACTATCAACTGTTGTCATGGGAACGTCGCCGGAGCGCCAAGACCGCAAGAGCAAAGATGCCGAGCGTGTCAGTACGAGGTTCGGGCACAGCCGCCAGAGATGCCGTTCCGAAGTTGCCTGCAAAGCCGAGGAAGTCGGCGAACTCGGTTGTGCCGTTGCAGTCATAGTCGCCCTGCTCATAGGTGGCTGCCTCACCGAAACCATCCGTGAGAATGAGGAAATCGGCGAAACTGACAGCTCCATCCTTGTTGAAGTCACCACCAACCAAGTCGCTCGTTGCGAAAAAGTCCTCAATGCTGATTTGCTGCAGTGCAACTACGTCACACAATGACTCAACTAGATTCAATCGAATCTCGGCTGATTCAGAGAATCTGTCCTGGTGATCTCGGCCAGAAAAAACAGTGAATTCGCGGCTCTGCCCATCCGCAAATTCTACGGTAAGGATCCCATCACGCGACATGAACTCGCTCGTGTTCGAGACCGTCGAACCGTTCCATAGAAACTCGGTGCCCCAGAACTCAATTTCGCATTCGTCACAGTCGGCTATCAAGTTTCCAACAGCGCCTCCGGCAAGCGTCGCATTCGCTCCGTCTTCGATCAGCAGTGATTCAACGGTGCCGCCGAAGACGCCAATCGTACTTCCGTCGAAAGCAATCATGCCTTCCTCGATGTGCCCACCGTTCACGGTAACACTCGCTCCGATCGCACGCATATTTCGCTGCACTTGCCCTCCGCTTGCAACGAGCAGTTCACTACCGGGCCCTGCTACGAACCCTGGCGTCACAACACCGTCGACGATTAAACGCTGCCCGCTTCGCAGGCTGGTCGGGGGCACGACGCTTTCGCGAACTGACAAGTCAAACGGAACGATCGCCGGCAATTCGGTTGTTTCAAGCGTAAGCTTCCTCCACCGGAACGTTTCTCTTTCAACTTCCGTCGCGAACGGAGTCCCATCGGCCAACACACCAGTAAGCAATCCGCCCGGTTGATCGATGCTGTTTCCCAACGTGAGCGTCAGTGGCTTTCCATCCAATTGGAAATCATTGCCCCGAATTGTGAAGGGACCACCTTGTTGCGTGGGACTTGGGAACTGCGCAATGTTTCCGCCGGAGATCGTAGTGCTCTGGGGTTCGCCAGTCGTAAATACCTGACCGACGTAGCCGCCCGAAATGTGAGACTGCAATCCTGACGTGACCAACGTTTCTATCTGGCCACCCGTGATGTCAGCGGGAGCTGCCTCAAGGCGATGGATCTCGCCACCCGAGACCTGAACCGCGGTACTCGATGAAACGACGGAACGAATGCTACCGCCAGTGATACTTATATCTGGTGATCCGAATTGATCACGTACAACTTCTAACGTATCAATCGTGCCGCCTTGTACGGAGAGCTCCGCACGATCCTCGACCCGAAACGAGTCGATATCTGCGTCGCCAGAAATAACCGCAGTGCTGTTGCCTTGCAGTAGAACTGAGCCGCTGCCGCCAGACACGGTCAAGTCGACAAGTCGCGCTTCCAATTGTGAAAATTGGCCACCGGACAACTCGATCGTTCCCCCGTTAACGGCTGCGCGGCGAATGTTGCCGCCAGTCATCTCGATGTCCCCGCCGCCACGAAGCAACTCGATACGTCCGCCGACAACCTGAAGCGAAGTTCGAGCGTCCAAATTCCCTATGTATCCTCCAGATACGTTCAATTGGCCGGACCTTGCGACCAGGTAATCAATTTCTCCGCCCTGTACTTGGAACTGGCTTTCGATTGTTTCCCCCTCAGCCATGTATCCGCCCGTGAAAACAAGGTCACTCTCATGAGCCCGAAAACGCTCTCCGACGGTCCCTCCTTCCTGAATCTGCAGAGAACTACCTGGT
>CAYQMZ010001174.1:0-1902 GCA_964418725.1 uncultured Pirellulaceae bacterium | reverse complement strand
ACGGATGCCAGATGCGTGTAACGCAACATACGTTCTGCGATCTGATTCATTTGGCTATCGCGATCCGAGCGACGGTCGGGATCGGGCCCGCTCATCACAACCAGCACATCGCCCGGCATCAGCATTTGACGATGGACTTCGACCTGAAAGTCACAGTCCACACCCAGAGGTTTTCGACTGGCGAGCAACGGCTCCCAACCATGAGGCCGCAGGATATAGCCGAAGACCCCGCCGACCAGTGCATACTGAAGCGAACCACAAGTTGGATCAAGCACACCGTGCAGCAGCGACGATGCTTCGCCTTCGATGGACGATGTCCAAAGCGTTTGGTTCATCATCGAAAAGAGCTTCTTGACCGACGGGTCGTGCGCAGTGTGGGCTGCGTGCATCGACTGGAACGCAATCGACGAGTACTCTTTGTTCGTGAACCCATGAGCCGCACCGACGGCCAGATGCAATTTGTCGTCGTCCACCGTGTGCCAGTGGCTGAAATCGCCGACTCGCTTGGCAACAGTTCGACAGTCGGCCATGTCCCAGTCTTCAACGAACGGAGCAACGTGTGCCAACCGACCTTCGCACCAAGCTTGCTCGTCTGCCACTGATTCCGCAACAGAATCTTCTTGCTTGGGCTGCGTACTCCTGAGCTTTCGTACTTCGTGAGTTAGCACCGAACGATCGAGATCAGACGCCAGACGACCTGCGGTGATCTCTGCAAGATTTTGCTCACGTGGCGTGAAGTCCTGCACACGATCGCGGAACATCCACAAGGTGCCCAGCAACGTTGTGGCCGTCGACACGGGCAAACACATCGCCGACTTGCTGGCCGCCGGAATGTCCCACCGCGTATTCGTGGTGGCGTCATCGATAATGACCGCGTGACCAGACAGTGCCTCGACGTCTGCCATCGACTCTTCCAGTCGACGAGCCGGCAGCAAGAACGAATCCTGGTTCAGCCCGAATTGCGACCGCAGCTTCAGCGTGGTTGTTCCCTCGTCTAGCAAGTAGAGGCCCGCTCCGTAGCAGTCGAGCAGATCAGCCAGCCCCTTAAGGACCGACTCCAGCCTGTCAGCTAGGTGCGTACCGTCTTCTTCGACCGAGACGACAGGAATGGAGGTCGCCAATTCCGCCTCACGTCGACGCAACGCGCATCGCGTTTCGCCGAAAGCGTCCAGCAACTCCGCGAACGCGTCTTCCCACTCTCTGGCGGCAGACAACGAATGCAGTTTGGCCCGCTTGGTGGATTCGATCGAAACACGATAAGAGACCACCTTGGGTTCCGACCACGGGAACGTCAGCTGGTTCTTCGGATCGCCCTCGGTGATCTTTAATTCCAACCCGGTGACCTCAGGAAAGATCGACCATAGCCGCTCGAATTCGCGGAGGGGTTGTTGCTTAGCGGGCTCTTTGTCTTCTTCAACGAAGAGCTTCAGATAGTCAGGGATTCTGTTGGTCACGAACGCAGACTTTTGCAGATGTCAAAAGGACACGCTATCCCTGCAGAATTCGTGGTACGCACGATTCGGTCTCTAAATATTCCCTGACCGATAGCCTTTAACATCGACGTGGATCGACGAAGGTATCAGTTATTTTGCGGGAAGAAGAACGGTAAACGACGGACAGTTTTCGAGACACACAACTTAATGGGGACGTGTCGGAACTGGCGGTTGTAGGGTGGAACGGTTGGTAATGCCGCACAACAGAAAACAGCCAGAATCACCGTGGACATATCGCTCTCGAGACAAATTGTGCCTTGATGACCGACATGAAGAGCAGCCCTGGAGTTGGCAGTAACGCGACCGGGCGATCGGCGAGCCACCAATAAGAATGACACAAACGTCCATAGCAGGACAATCGCGTGCGATCTCATCCTCTCAAATTGGGACACATTCGCTGCTCAAATTG
>CAYQMZ010001173.1:0-1903 GCA_964418725.1 uncultured Pirellulaceae bacterium | reverse complement strand
CATCCAGCTAAAAGTACGTTCGACTTTCCATCTGTTTCGGTAGCGTCGGAGCTTGCGTCCGTCCTGAGTTGCGGGCTTCTTGCGTCCCTTCTGATGCGGCGTGATCAACTCTGTTCCGCGATCCTTCAGTCGTTTTCGAAGTGGATCACTGTCGGCCGCCTTGTCATAGATTAACCGTCGTACTCGCCGTCGCAGGACTCTTTTTTCAACAAGATCCTCAATCAAACGGACGTCGTTTCGACTGGCGGTAGAGATGATGGTCCCCAATGGCGTTCCATCCCCATCGGTAAGCAGCATGGTTTTGGTACCCTTGCCGCATTTGGTTTTCCCAACGTGTTCACCCCTTTTTTTGCAGCGGAAAACATCGCATCGGCCATCGATTCTTCATGTTCGATCTTACCTTGGCGATCCAACTTGCGCAAAAGACGAGCGTGTACCTTGTCCCATACACCAGACTCGGTCCATTCTTTATGCCGTCGCCAACAAGTAGAACCAGAAGGGAAACGCGAAGGCATATCTGACCATCGTGCGCCAGTACGCAAGATCCACAACACGCCTTCCAGACAATCGCGAGCTGGAACTGGCGGACGACCACCGTTAGGATTCGGTGTAGGATCTGGAAAGAACTCTGAAATCATATTCCACTGGTCATCAGTGAGCTGAAACTCGGGCTCCATCTTGGACCCCGCAATCGCTTCCGACGAAGCGTCACGGGTAGTGTGTTGCATAAAGCGGTCTCCTTTCTACCGCTTCTACGAATGCTTGCAACACGACGGGTCAGCTAGCGAAAAACACTTTTGAAATGCCCTCTAGGCGTACTCTCTGTGGCGACGCGTCGAAGTCGCTTGCGATAGCGTTGACCTAAGGGGCACGGACGGTCACTACGTGCCCCCGGACTCGTCTGAACAGTCGTCGCTTTTCTCAGGCGCCAGTGCTTCCTCCCTTCCCTGTCCTGCGCGCCGATGGTGTATCTTGTCTGCCTTCGTCCGTCCTCTGCCACCTGGAAACTCCGATGTTCAAACTTCGAATTGTGACCGTGCTACTTGTCTTCGGCTGCCTAAATAATTTGGAAATCTCGGCAGCGAACAATGACTCGCAAAATGCGATCTCGAAAGACCAGGCAGACGATCAGCTGACGGACGATCAGTTGTTGGAACTCGTACAAAAGCAGACGTTTCGTTACTTCTACGACTTTGGCCATCCAGATTGTGGCCTCGCACGGGAGCGAAGTGCTCCGGCCAAACGGGGCACCACCGGGCACGCTAGGCTAAGCGACATCGTGACCACTGGAGGGACGGGATTTGGATTGATGGCGTTTCCAATTGCCGTGGATCGCGAATGGATTACACGCCAAGCTGCCGTCGAACGACTGCAAAAGATCACTCGTTTCCTCGAACGCGCACCACGCTTTCACGGCATGTGGGCTCATTGGTATATGGGCGACACAGGTGAAGTTCGACCGTTCTCAAAAAAGGACAACGGCGGAGACATTGTCGAGAGTGCATTCTTGCTGCAAGGACTGCTCGCCGTACGTCAGTTCTTTGATGCCGATTCGCCGGAGGAAAAAGAACTGCGTGATCGTATCACTCGCCTATGGCATGAAGCTGAATGGACCTGGTATCAAAATGGTAAGCCGTGGCTGCACTGGCATTGGTCGCCAACCTACGGCTTCGAAATGAACATGCCCATCATGGGTTTCGACGAATGCATGATCGTCTACATCCTGGCGGCCGCTTCTCCGACGCACGGCATCGCCCCATCGTTGTACGATTCCGGCTGGGCAATCGGCGACAACGAACGCTTCGCAGGTAAAGGCAACTACGTCGATCGCCTTAAGATTGGGGCAAACAATAGCGGCGGGCCATTGTTCGGTCGTGACGGATACCTACTCGGAGTTGCGTCT
>CAYQMZ010001172.1:0-1904 GCA_964418725.1 uncultured Pirellulaceae bacterium | reverse complement strand
GGTTTCGCTTGTGCTATGTGCAATGCCGCTTTGCGATTCCAAAGCTTGCTGTACAGAAACAAGGCAGCGCGATAGTTCATGGATGGTGGGAGTTCGGTGCCGATGCTCGCTTTACGCTTCCAGTCCATGGGGGCACTTATGATCTCATCGAGCGGTGTCCGCTGCCATTCAATATCGTCAGAAACTTCTTCGAACTGAGCCTCGAGCGGCTGAAACGTCCTCGCATCCGAATCCCATAGGTGCATCGCTAGGTCTTCGATAGAAGCGGCAATCGACGCTCCGTTTTCTACTTCGTCCCATGATTGCTGCCAACGATAGTCTTCGAACAGAGGTCCGTTGGGATTAAGCACGTGCATCATTTCGTACATGGCAACGAACTCTTTCATCCAACTATCGGCGAGATCACGTGTCTGCGAAAACACCACAGTTTGCGCAATCGATGACAGGTCGAAGTGGTCACGGTTCTCACGCACTGAATTGGGCGCGACTAAGCTATCTAGCTGCATCAGTTCGTTAGTTATCAGGCTACGAATGGTTTCGTCGCTGACTCTTGCATCTGGTATCGCAAGATGCCGCAGTCCTTCGACTTTCCCCAACGCTTCAAAGTCCTTTGGTTGGAGCGTAATTTCTCCTCCGATTCGAATTCTAGACGCAGAGTTCAGTTGTGAAATGCATTCGAATTCGTCGTTTGTGCACAAATCTGGAAGCACCAGATGTCTCGCGTGGAAGTTACCAATCAACTCGACAAGTTCTTTGTTGAGCTGACGCGTTCGCACTTCTAGATGTGAACATCGACGTCTGGTCGACATCACTTCCCTTGCGAAATTAGATCGGAGCTGATCGTCTCTTAAAGAGCATGCGATATCGTCCAAGTACCCCCGATGCTGGTGATTCAGAGTCGAATTCGCCCAATGCTCGAAGAAGAACTCAAAATCCTGTTCGCTCTCTACTGAACTGAAATTCGCCATGTGAAGCGTGTCACCTCCAATGGAACGAGGTATCACGAGACCAGACCGTTTCATTTCACGGTAGCCTCTCTCGGAGAGCTTTCCGTAGTCCACATGCGGATCGATGGCGTCCATTCTTTTGCGTTGCTTAACCGCGTCAAAGTTTCGCAGCAATTGAGCATGCAGTCTTGCGGAAACTCGAGTTCCTTCGAGCTCTAATTCGTTGAGCGTCGCGTGTTTCAAGAACGGTCTCATGCCAACATCAGTCACATCCGGATTGTCAACGATGCAGAGCGACTCCAGCGTTTCTAATTGGGCAATCGCAGCTAGTTCCTCGTCGCTCAAGTCCGCATCAGATAGCGTGAGCCGCTTCAGGTGCTGGCACGTCGTAAACATGCTTGCGTCTTCAAGGGTTACATCAGCACCGGCTATATGGACACCTTCAATGCGTTCATACAGGAAGTCAAACCAATGGTCGACGCCGAGCTTGCGACTGAATCGACCAACAAAGAGGCCACTGCTAGGTTTTACCTTGATGAGCGTGCAGGCTCCCCCCAATGCTTCGATGCGGTCCAAGACGACTCGATCATGCAGGTAGTCAGCCGAAGGGCGGCAGAAGAATCCAAGCAAGATCGCAACCCCAGTGACGACGCAAACAATCATTCGCAAGGAGAACTTTGGTCGGCACCACCGCCGCTCCCCCTTAGGTGACATGCGTGCAGTCACCTGCTTTCCCGATGCGTTGATCCCCATACCACCTCCCGTTGCTTGCAATCCTCGCTTTAGTATTTCAGAATCCGAATTACAGAGTCAATCAAAACTGCTTTCATCCTCTTCGGTAGAAACCGAGATAGTCATAGGAAACCAATTCGCAACCTTCGTTGGCAATGAGACAACGTCGATCAAAATTGCTAGAGTGTTGGTCCATTCAACTGCAACGACCAACGGCGAGTTCAC
>CAYQMZ010001171.1:0-1908 GCA_964418725.1 uncultured Pirellulaceae bacterium | reverse complement strand
TTCCGTCACCACTGAAGGTGCTCGCTTTGCCGACGGGCGACCACAAGTTACTCTCGGCGCCACCACCGAACGTCCAGAAGGGCAGGGGAGCCTGCTCAGCTTTGCCTGCCGTCGTTGCCCGCCAGGATTCCAGTACGTCGCGAGCTTCAGCCGAGTCGGCACTGGCGATCTTCTGCTCTAGCGTCTCAATTTCTTGATCGAGTTTCGCGAGAGCTTGTTCCTGATCCGCCGTTGGTGTCTTCAACAGCGGCGGGGCGTTACCACGTCGCTCGTTATAGACGCCCTTCTCATCAATGTTATTGAAGAACGCAAAGAACTCGTAGAATTCCGTTTGGCTAACCGGGGCGTACTTATGATCGTGACACCGTGCACATCCAATCGTTAGACCTAAGAATGCAGCCGCAGTTGTCTCAGTTCGATCGACACAGTTTTCGATGCGCCATTCTTCCTCGATCGTCCCGCCTTCGGTGACCGACGGGTTGTTCCGATTAAAGCCAGATGCAATCAATTGAGCAGTAGTCGGATCGGGCAGCATGTCACCCGCGATCTGTTCAACGATAAAGTCGTCGTAAGGCATGTTGCGGTTGTAGGCGTCGATCACCCAATCACGCCACACCCACATGCTTCGCACAAAGTCATTCTGAAATCCGTTGGTGTCAGCAAACCGAGCTACATCCAGCCACGTAATAGCCATTTGCTCGCCGTAGTGACGCGACTCAAGCAACTTGTCGACCACATCCTCAATGCCGCCTTCCGACGAAGCATTGAATTGGTCGACTTGCTCTGGAGTTGGCGGTAGACCGATCAGATCCAGGTAGACTCGTCGTATCAACGTCGCCGTGTCCGCTCGAGCAGCGGGCTGAAGCCCGACCGACTTCATTCGTGCAAATGCAAATTGGTCGATAGGCCCTTTTGCCCAGTCGCCAGCATCCGCCGGAACTTCGGGGCGCGTTATCGGTTCAAAGGCCCAGTGGCTCTTCCATTTGGCTCCCTGATCGATCCAGTCGCGAAGTAGTTTTTGCTCGACGGCGGTCAAGGGCCGACCGTGATTCGGTGGTGGCATCACCGTTTCTGGGTCAGTGGATTCGATCCGGGCGATCAACTCGCTATCGTCCGCGTTGCCGGGAACGATCGCGAAGTCTTTGGCTCCCTCTTCCGTATCCAGCCGAAGCTCAGCCTCGCGGGTGCCGCCGTCGGGGCCGTGACACGCGAAACAACGATCGGCTAGGAGTGGCTGTACTTTCTCGCGAAAGTTGATTTCTTGGGAAATCCCCAGCGTCGGTAGTAGCACCCCACAGATCAAGCCAGCCAACTGGACCAATCGCTGTTTGTGCATGGAACGATGCAGCTTCAGACACGTGATCATCCGACTCACAGAATCGATCGACATCGATGGTACCCTCATTTCGAACTGAACCAGAAGATCGCCGCGAGTCCTGTGGCATCAGCTTATATCAGACTTCAGCGTTCGCGCGTTCCCAGCGTCAATCATTGCTAAGCACCAACGCGATGTCTTGTAGATTGGCCGCAGGATTTTGTATAAATCTCGCATGTTCGGTTGGGCGGCCGTTCAGCTCAAACAGTTGAAGGTGGATCTGCGAGCGCAGTCCGTCACGCGTATTCGCGGGCCGAGCACCGCTAACGTGAGAATCAACACCCGACAATGCTTGGTGAGTCAATTTGTCACGCTAGTGTGGGTGACACAGCATTCTCGCGACCGTTCGTTACGCGTTGCGTCAACGAATGGCAACTAGGTAACAGATCCAGGCCTCTTGGCTGGCGACTTCCGCCGCTTTAATCCAATTGCCGGTCTCTTCGCCGTCGTCATCCTCTTCTTCCCAGTACACATAGCTGGCGCTGAAACCGGCTTCTTTCAACATCTCACGGACTTCGGGAATCGTCCAGAAC
>CAYQMZ010001170.1:0-1909 GCA_964418725.1 uncultured Pirellulaceae bacterium | reverse complement strand
AAACTGGAGTTTGCGAACGTGTTGGCGTGGCCCAAAGAAGTTCCGAATACTCGTCCGCCCCATTCGTTCTCCCATGTCCAAGCAACGTCTTGCGTCATTGTTGCAGTGACATGATGTGTCCCGAACGCATTCTTGATCACGCCAGTTCGCTTTGCGTTTCCTGTCCCACGCAGTAGCGGTTGAGCACTCTCAGGAAGTTCGGCCAGGTACAGCGTACCGTCAGCGGTAGCCGTCGAAGTTTTGGTTTGCGAAGAACTGTGAGACTTCGCGAAGTCCACGTTCGCCAAGATCGGGTGCTTTCGTCCTGACTCAGTTACGGCGACCGTTGTTTTGCCCCTCAAGTGCAAAAAGTATTGCGTACCCATAACGCTTTTGCCGAAGCTGTTGTTTCGCTCGAACTCGGGATGCCCTTGGGGATACTTAAAAGCGTGTGATGTTGTGCGAAAACACACCACTGGCTTTCCGCTGTGGGTGTATCGATCGATGATATCGAGCTGCTCCTTGGGCAGCGTCAAGAAACGCAGAAAGAAAATCGCCACGTCTGCATCGTCCAATGCCTCCAGTCCGGGCAGCCCTGTTGCTTGTTGCTCTGGATCGTTTTCTGCCGCGACAACCGTGGTTCGGAAGCCGACTTTCTCCAGTTGCTTAGCCAGCCAAGGCATCGTTTCGTGCGGCTGATAGTGATGAGTGCCGACCACAAACACCGCGTGTGGTTTGGCAGCAATCGACTGTTCTTCGGCTGCCGTCAGATCTGTGGCGGCGATGAGGTTGGCAAACACAACACCGGTGAGAAAGAGGCTGGCGAAAACCCGGCTGGACATTGACGCACTTTTAGCTGAACTACCGCTCAAGTAAGGGCAAGCACGCGCACACCAAGCAATCAATGAAGCGACTCTCGTTGAAAAGTCCTTGGTGTCGTTTGCCGGATTGAATGAACGAAAGATCATGGTGGCTCCACGTATCGAAGTTGTCATTTTGGTGGCAGACAGTTTACTTGTATCTGTTCCGCGAGTTTAGGATGCGTGAGTTGGTATGTTGTGAGTCCGGTTCCACCAACGAAACAAAAAGTAAGTCGGTAGCCCGGAGCAAATGAATAGCAGGCCCACGCGAGACTCTGCCGGATTGCTGTCATAGATCTGGAAAAGAAACCATGCGTAGACGCTGACGAACACGATGGGCACGACCGGATATCCCCAGGTTCGATATGGCCTAGCTTGTGTTGGTTTAGTTTTGCGGAGCACCATAACGGCAACGACCGCAAGAGCGTAAAATGCACTCGCTGCAAACGTGAAACAGTTTGTTAGCAGACTGAATACCGTGTTCGAGCGAAGGCTCTCTTGTAGCTTCGCCAGAAAACCAGTGGGCAGCGTCTCCCCAGTCATGGGGACGTCATGCACAAGAAACTTCCCAAGAGTGATCAGTCCAATCAGGCCAATCGCCATCATGGACGTCGTCAGTATTGCGGCCACCGGAGTTCGATATTGCGAGTGGACAAACCCAAGTGGTTTGAAAAAGAGTCCGTCTCGTCCCATCGCGAATGGAATGCGAGGTGCCATGAGGATGTTGGAGTTTATGGCTCCAAACGTGCTGCACATGATCACAGCCGACATCGCGGCCAATCCGGTGCGCCCCGCCAATCGCTCAAGCATGCGTTCGGCTGCGTGGTCACCGGCGACTTGCATCTCCGGCATAGAGAGAACGCTGTGGTAGGAGATCGTGGCTGCGAGGTACAGCGTGATCAGTATCCCAATTCCACCGAACAGAGCGAAGGGAATGTTTCGCTGTGGTTCTTGGACCTCTTCTGCCAGCGGTGTAATTCCGTGCCATCCATCGTAGGCCCACATGACGGCCAGCAGCACCATCGCTATTTGTGAACTCAGTGAGCCCGCTCCGCCAATCGGTGCCGCGG
>CAYQMZ010001169.1:0-1913 GCA_964418725.1 uncultured Pirellulaceae bacterium | reverse complement strand
TGTTAGCAATGAGTCAGATCTGGAAGCCGTATACCCCCACGAGGTCGATGCCGTGGAACTTGCAGCGTGCCAAGCACCTGCACCGACGTGCTGCCTTTGGAGCAACGTGGGCTGAGCTGCAACGGGACATTCAGGATGGACCGGCGTTGAGTCTAAAACGCCTGTTGTCAGGAAGTCCACGCATCGACGGTCAGAGGGATGACTTTGACGAGATGTCCCAAATCATCGGGGAGGCGGCTGCGTCAAGCGATGACGAGAACAGGTTAAAGGCTTGGTGGTTGTTTCGAATCCTGTTTACGCCCAACCCGTTGCAGGAAAAGCTGACGTTGCTTTGGCACAATCACTTTGCCACGAGCAATCTGAAGGTGCGCGATCTATTGTTGATGCATCGGCAAAACGAACTGTTTCGTCAGCATGCCACGGGTAAGTTCGGCGATCTGCTGCATGGGGTATTAGTCGACCCTGCGATGCTGTACTGGCTAGACGCCAACTCGAATCGGAACGGCAGGGCGAACGAAAATCTGGCTCGTGAGCTGATGGAACTGTTTACGTTGGGCGTGGGGAACTACTCCGAAACGGACGTTAAGGAGGCCGCGCGATCGCTGACAGGTTGGTCCGTGAAGCGAGCTGCCGTCAGATTTCGACCAGATCGTCATGACGACGGTGAGAAGACTATCTTGGGAAAGACGGCCCAATACGATGCGAAGAAATTAGTCGACCGCCTGCTTGATCAGAAACAAACCAGCGAACGTTTGGCTTGGCGATTGTGTGACATGTTCATGGGGGAAGATGTTGTCAATCAGCGGGCCCTAGATGAATTGGCCTTGGGGCTTAGGAATCACCAGCTGGATATCGGTTGGGCGGTGAGCAAGATTCTGCGATCTGAACTCTTCTTTGCAGATCAAAACATTGGCTCCCGCGTCAGCAGTCCTGTTGAATTCGTGATGAGTACGATTCGGTCGTTGGAGCTTTTCGAAAAGCCGCCGAGCACGCTGATCCTGGCAGAGTGGTGCACCCGCTTGGGTCAAGACTTGTTTCGCCCTCCCAATGTCGGTGGATGGAAAGGTGGTCGAAGCTGGCTGACGTCGCGCACGATCGTGGGCAGGTCCAATTTTGCGGCCGCATTGGTCGAGGGAGATTTGCGAGCGCCGTCGAGTCCCCCGAAACTCGACGCATTCGTTGAGAAGCACTCGACGTCGGAACGATTCTTTGAACAGCTGTTGTTGTGCCGCGAGCGTGAACACCTAGAGGAGAGTTCCGCGTCGAGACATAGCTATCGAGCGGCCTTGGCCGAAGTGTTGAGTCGACCTGAAGCCTTCCTTACCTAACGTTCACTGCCGCAATCGATCCAAACTTTCATAGCCAATAAGGATAAAGTCATGCAGCGCCGGCGATTCCTAAAGTACTCTACGCTCGTTTCTTTATCTCCGACGTTGCCGACGTTTCTCTCACGGAATGCGCTCGCCACAAGCGAAACAAAGCAGTCCAACGGCCGAATCCTGGTGGTCATTCAACTGGACGGTGGGAACGATGGAATCAACACCGTGGTCCCGTTCAAAGACGAGGGCTATGCCAAGAATCGAAAAGAGTTGCGTTTGCCGGACAGTCAGCTGCTTAAGGTGACCGATCACTTTGCCTTCCACCCTCGACTGCGGAGTGTCAGCGAATTATTTGAAGCCAAGCGACTGTCGGTCGTCCACGGAGTTGGGTATCCGAATCCAAACCGCTCTCACTTTGAAAGTATGGCTATTTGGCACGCTGCCACGACGGACGAAGAACTTCGGAATTCGGGGAACGGTTGGATCGGTAACGCGATTAGCCTTGGTCAACTCTCGTCCGGACCGCATGCGATTCATGTTGGACAAGAAGCACTGCCGGTCGCGCTGCGTGGGCGTCGCTGCACAGCGCCTACG
>CAYQMZ010001168.1:0-1913 GCA_964418725.1 uncultured Pirellulaceae bacterium | reverse complement strand
TGGCGATGGTGGCCTGCTTGGGAATCTTGAGAACTCGACGACGACGATCAGTCTAGCTGGCAACGACGAAGCAGATTCGGTGGGCGGCGACCGTTAGGCGTCGCCCACAGGATCGAATTTGAGCGGATAGTCGCTCATCGGATCCTTAATCCGAATCGCCACTTTTCCAGCCAAAAGATCTCGAAGCGAGTTTCCAATCACATCGGCACGCCAACCGCGTGCGAGGATCGGCGGGGCTTCATCTTCCGGGTGATAGCCCAACTCAAAGGCCACTAGGTCGCGAACATCTTGCGCGGTTCCAACTAGGCTAGGAGCCAACTTTTTCTCTCGGCAGATACTCGTCAAAGCTGTTGCAAGGAATTGGCCTAACACGGTTACCTGATTCGGGACGGATCGCTTCGTGACGCGTGGCCACTCATCCTGAGGCAATTTCAACGCCACAGCAATTGCATCGCCGATTGCTGAGAGGTGCCGCTTCGCCCCCGATCTTTCGATTCCCCGAATCGCCTTTACCGATCGCAACTCCGCCTTACCTCGTCGTGCTAATTCCACGATCAAGTCGTCACGAAGGACTCGCCGTGGCGGACGATTGGACAGCTCAGCTTCTTTCTCTCTCCACCGCCACAACTCTCGTACGATCACCAACGCCTTGGTCGAAAGCCCCGAGATCCCAGAAACCCGGCGCCACCGTTCGCGCGACTCGGCTTGAACCAAATCATCTTGCCAGCGTGCAATCTCTTCCTGGAACCACTCCAGGCGGCCACGCTCCTTCAATTGGTTCGTGATCTTGTCACGTAGCGACGGCAGGTAGTGCACGTCCAACAACGCGTACTCGATCTGTTTATCTGTCAGCGGTCGTTGACGCCAGTTGGTACGCGTCTCGCCCTTGGGTAGCCGATCGCCCAGCAGCTTGGCAATCAGCTTGCCGTACGATGCGGGGTATTCCAATCCAATGAGCCCGGCGGCAATCTGGACGTCGAATAAATTGTTGGGTCGCTTTTCCGTCGCATGCCAACAAAAACGAAATTCCTCGCGACCAGCATGAACAACGGTTTGATGCTCGCCAGCGGTAATGAGGTCCCAAAACGGAGCCGTACTGCCGACCTCATAGGGATCGATTACAGCAAGCTGGTCTGCGACCGCCACTTGGACCAGACACAGTTCAGGACGATACGTGTCTTCGGAGACAAATTCGGTATCGTAGTAGATGCTCGAGGCACTCTTTGCTTGCTCACAGAACTGCTTAAGATCAGTTCCCGAGGAGATATATTCGTACTGCACGCAACTTCATTTCGCGAATCTAAAGAAGTCGACACGCGTTCGTTGCGTCTCTGGAAGCCTGAAGCGTCATCAAAGCACGACCGTCTTCGATGGCGCTTCAGGCTTTATTTGGTTAGAGACCTTTGCGTGTCGCACGGTGAAATGTCCACAGCTTAACGTGGCAACACGCATGCCACTAGACCGAGCTGGAATTCAGTTTCGCATCAAATTTCGCCCGTATCCCACGATCAAAGCGATATTTCGAATTGTCACGATGCGAAGTAAGCGAACCATCTGGACTCGGTGGTTGTCCGGCTTTGATAGATGCGAAGGATGGAGTACGATTTAGGCACTCGGAGGGTAAGCGAATGGCTAGCAGGCACACTGGAACTGTGTTGCCGGGTTTCCCGGTTGTGGGTTCGAGTCCCATGCCCTCCGCTTGAGTTCTTTCTTCTCTAGGTCATCGTCACTCTGACGGTATCGACCGCCACCACTGCCCCACAGGGCTTTCTCGCATTGGCACCTCGTCTGGGGACGCTTCCGATCCCCTGGCCTTCTGCCTGTCAGCGTCGCAAACCACGCAGCCCAAGTCTCATTTCACGTCTATTGGCACGTGCTTCGCGTAATTGTCTCTCAGCCAAACGGGAAAGCCG
>CAYQMZ010001167.1:0-1915 GCA_964418725.1 uncultured Pirellulaceae bacterium | reverse complement strand
CGCAGGAAATCTGCGGGACGGTACGTTTGATTTAGACAGCTACGGATACGCGACCACACCCGCGCGGGAGCAGATCATCCGCGAATTCGGAGACACGGCCAGTCCGGCAGCGATCATCACTCGAAACTCGTACGGTTGCTTGGTTCTGAACACACGAGACTTGGTCTTCGTGGATGTTGATTGCCCCGTTGAGAGCAAGTCCGGTGGTTCTTTATTTGGTTCGCTGTTTGGCAAACGCGAATCGAAGCCTGGCCGTAATCACGAAGTACTAGAACGAATCCGTGAATGGACGCAGCGACAGTCAGACTTTCGGTGTCGTGTGTATCGGACGGCCGCAGGATTTCGTGTCCTGATTTCGAACGCTGAGCTACCGCCGGCATCCAGTGAAGCCGAATCGGTTTTGCAGGAACTGGGATCAGATCCGCTGTACCGTCGGTTGTGTCGAGTTCAGGAATGTTATCGGGCGCGACTGACGCCCAAGCCGTGGAGGGTTCGCCGAGGAAGCAGTCCGCCCACCCGGTTTCCATGGGAGGACGATTTGAGCGAACAGTTGTTCAATGACTGGCTGAATGCATACGACGAAAACTCGCAGCCCTACCGCGTCTGCCAATTCATCGAAGAGACGGGGGAGCGTCACGCTGTGGCAGAAGAATCCAACGCACTCGTCCAACTTCACGACGAAATGACGCAAGCATTCGCCGAGGAGAAAGAACTCGCATGAGACCAGCATAATTGCCAAACTCTGTGCCACTTTTCCCCACTTATCACGCAATTGACACTTGGAAACGTCGCGCCTACACTTGGGTTCTAATTGAGACTGGTTATCAATAAGCGGGCTTGAGTGCCAAAATCGCAGAAGAATTGATGTCTGAACAAGAATCAGCGATCAAACCTGATCTGACAAAGCCGGTTGCGCTCGGGACGCTTTGCCATCCCATCGAATCAGTCAATTTGTTTGGCGAGTCCAAAGAGATCTTCATTCGACACGGCGACGAGATGTATCGCCTGACGATCACGCGCAACGGCAAACTGATTCTGCAGAAGTAATCTGCAGAAGTAGCCTCACTCCAGTTCCCTGAGCTTCGTGCTCGTGTACTGAACTGGACCGTTTCTCCCTACTTCCGAGGTATGACTAGGAGGGATGGGCGAGTTCGAACGCTAGCTTGCAATCGCTTAAATGCTAGCGGAAATGTGCCCGATATCACTGAACGAACGTATTCAAACGGTGGAAGAACGAGTGTCGCCATGGAGGGCAACGGCATGCGAAGGTTTGCGTTGGCGTTTTTGTGTTTGGGCTGCTTTTGGGGAACGGCACAGGCGGACAAGCTATGGACCGCATCTGAGTATCTGGGGACTGTGGCTGAAGCTCCCGTTCCAACAGCTGGAATCGAGCAATCGTTCTTGGGTAGTCAGCCACTGACGAGCATTTCTAGCGAAGCTGTTACGGCAAACTCACAGCAGTCGATCCTTGCTCCACAGCAGCAAGTTGGACAACTTCCGGTTGGTGGTGCGTCGTTCAACAACAACTCAGGGATATCTTGGGACGTACCGCGTCGCAAAGGATCTGTCGCCCGAATAACGGTCGATGGCTATTTGTACTCGCGTGATGGAGTTGGAGACGACTACCCACTGCTCTTTGATGATGCATTTCCCAACGGCGATGTCATTCTGAAAACGAATGATCTTGGCTTCAGTGGAGAGACGGGCGGGCAGGTGAACATAGATCTGCCGCTGGTTCACTTCGGCTTTTTTACATCTGGGACGGCTGAAGAACGCGTTACCAAAACGGCGAGTCCGGCCGATATCTGGTTCTTCAACGCTCACGCTGCCGACGACAAGGATACCTACACAGTTCAGTACGACTCCACCTTTCGCATGTTCGACATTGGGGTTCGTAAGGATGTCGAACAAGTTA
>CAYQMZ010001166.1:0-1918 GCA_964418725.1 uncultured Pirellulaceae bacterium | reverse complement strand
TTACGGGTGAAAACGTACTCCCTCTTTGCTTGATTGGGCTTCTGCTACCAATCTTCCCGTTAAGTGACGCGTACAAGAACGCACTAACGCGAGTTTCATCGACGGTTGCCACATTGCTTTCGGTAGTTCTCCCAGCGATCGGCGGGTACCTGCTTGTTCGAATGCTTCCAACGATTTCCGACCTGTTACCAGCCGTCGCAGTGCTTGCCGTGTTTGGTGCAGCCTGGGCTACGTTAAAAGCGTTGACGCAAGAAAGTGTGCCTCAGAAGCTCTCCTACGGTGGCATCGCTCTCTATTCCATTTTTTGGTGGAACGTCGCATCGACCGGCAGCATAACGAGCTACGCAATGCTCTTCCTGCTCGCCGTGTTGCTGGTGACGGGTGGACTTTGGTTCGCCTGGGGCCGCGTCCGAACTCGCTACGGCGACCTCAGCATCAACCACATCGGCGGCCTCTTCAAACCAATGCCAAAGTTTGCCTTGTGCATGGCGTTGCTAGTGATGGCCGCGACGGGGCTTCCGCCATTCGGTCTATTTTTCGGCTACATCGGAATGCTATTAGGATCGACGGCAATCCCGTCGCTTGGATTCTGGGTCGTACTCGCCGTCTGGTTTGCAGGGTCGTGGTACCTATTCCAGTTGATGCGGCATGTGTTGTTCGGTCCGCATCGAGAAGACCTTCGCTATGAAGATTTAAAACCGGCAGAGATTGCCGTACTCGCCTGCATCGTTATTTGTCTGGTGGCACTGAGCCTGATGCCGCAGGACTGGTTCACAATAGCGGCCGCGACAGAAGTGGCTCGTGTCACGGGAGGAACGCCATGAGTTCGACACCGAAGAAAGAAAACGGTTCCAAAGCTGATTCGATTCGCGATCTAGTCCACGACGCGAGCGTCGTCATCGCTCACTACTGGCCGATGCGCAGCTTCGTGCACCACAACCCGATTCGCCACCTCGAAATCTATCCGTTCGAAGAAGCCGTTCGCGTCGCGCGTCGCTTCGTTGGTGGTCGCGGCTATCTGCCCAACGACATGTACCGAAACTTAGTCGCTACTGGCAGGATCGCCGAAAAACATCTCACTGCCGCGATTGCCGGTATAGCATCCGACGAATCGCGAACGCTGGGCGACCGAGAAGTAAAGCACTTCGATGTCCTGCGCGCCCACATTCTCGAAGGCATTACGTCACCTGCCGACGAGACTGTCGAACCACTCGTCGCACGCTCGGCGTCAAGCGAACGAATTCGCAAACTCAGTCAGAAACTTCCCGCACAGTCTTCGACCGAATCACAGACTCCCCGCATTGGCGCGGACATGACACTTGCCACGTGGTGCGACAACACACTGCACACGCAAGTTAATTGGCTCATTGATCGCGAGATGATCAAGTGGTGCGAGGCGTTTCTGGATGAGGAACATGCGGCATGGGCAATGCCACAAAGAGACCAAGGTTTCTATGCAGCATGGAAAGACCTTGCCAGCAAAGAGTGGTCGCCTTGCGGCATTGCAGACGCGAAATCAAAGATCGCAGCGTTGCCTTCCTGTCCCGAGGAATGCCTGACAAGCCACCTCGAAGCCCTCGGAATCCCGGCGGACTTGCAGCAGGACTACATTTCTCATTCGCTCACCGCGCTTTGCGGCTGGGCCAGTTTCATTAACTGGCGTTCAGAGAACACCGAATACGAGTGGCAACAAGCCTACCCGATCGACCTCGTTCAGTATCTTGCTGTCCGCCTCTTCTATGAAAAGGAACTGGTGGCCCAAACTTGCCGTGACCGCCTGTCGATCGACGGTACGTTTGACGCGGCTAGCAAACACGTAAAAGGCAACAACAACGTAACCTCAACTGCCGCTGCGGAAACCGCGAAGCTCGGATCGGCCTGGCGACTGGTAACGTTGTCCGATTCCCTTTCATTGCCG
>CAYQMZ010001165.1:0-1921 GCA_964418725.1 uncultured Pirellulaceae bacterium | reverse complement strand
TCCACGTTTGGGAGAAAGCCAGCGAAGCCGAACGCGTCGAAATCGCGGCAATCTTGAACGGACCAGCCGAAACACGTCGTGCGTCGCTGTCACCGTGGTTCGAGAAATTCGAAGCCTTGGCCTACGCCCGCAAACGAGCGAAGGACTACGCTGATGCGGCCATGGCAGAGCTTGAGCGATTACCCACATCGCCGGCGCGGGACGTCCTGCAGCAAATCACGATGTTTGTCGTCGCCCGTTCGCAATAGCGAAACATCACGCAGCAACAAACGGTGCTCAGGCAATACGGCTGCAGACAACAATCGGCCGACGATCACGTTACAATCGCGGAGTACTTGCTGCTCCGTGAGATCGTATCGTGAATCGCTACATTCTTGGATTTCTGTGTTTGTTAACCTTCGGCGTTCCTGCGTCAATACAGGCCCGCCCAAACATAGTCGTCATTTTGGTCGACGACCTTGGCTACGGAGACCTCAGCAGTTTTGGGGCGGCGGATCTGCATACGCCGCATATCGACGCGCTCATGGCACGCGGCATGCGATTTGATCAGTTCTACGCGAACTGCACCGTGTGCTCGCCAACTCGTGCCTCACTGATGACGGGCCGTTATCCCGATATAGCTGGCGTGCCAGGAGTAATTCGACAATGGGCGCCCGACAGTTGGGGGTATCTCGATCCATCGGCTCCAACGCTTCCGCAACTTCTGAGGGACGCCGGCTACCACACGGGCATGGTCGGCAAGTGGCATTTGGGCTTCAAGAACCCAAACACGCCGAACGCACGTGGCTTTAATCACTTCCACGGTTTCCTCGCGGACATGATGGATGACTACTACACGCATCTGCGTGGCGGCAAGAACTGGATGCGGTTGAACGACCAGGCGATCAATCCGACCGGACACGCAACGGACCTGTTTACGCAATGGTCCGTCGACTACATCAAGCAACAGAGTCAAACCGACCAACCGTTCTTTTTGTATCTCGCTTACAACGCGCCGCACTTCCCAATCCAGCCGCCAGAGGATTGGCTTAAGAAAGTTCAACGACGTCTACCAGAACTGGATCACAAGCGTGCGTTAAACGTCGCCTTCATCGAGCATCTTGATCACGGCATAGGAGCTGTGATCGAATCCATCAAACAATCGGGAATCAGCGATGAAACCCTGATTGTCTTTTCATCTGACAACGGCGGATCGCTGCCTCACGCCCAAAGCAATGGAAAATTACGAGGTGGCAAACAGGATCACTGGGAGGGAGGCATTCGCGTTCCCACCTGCTTCGTTTGGCCAGGGCACATTCCGGCAAAGCGAACCGACGCACTGGGGGCGACGATGGATCTGCTACCAACACTTTGCGAAATCGGCAATGCGAAACCCGAGCAATCTGTCGACGGAGAAAGTCTTGTTGAAGTGTTACTGAACAATGGTCAAGGGAATTCAGATCGCACGCTGATCTGGGTTCGCCGTGAAGGCAACCGGCGTTATCAAGGGCGAGCCTACTATGCAATCCGCAAAGGCGACTGGAAGTTGACACAGAGCTCACCGTTCGAACCAATGAGCCTTGTGAACCTGAAAGAAGATCCATACGAACAGGCGCCACAGCCGCCGAAAGGCGAGATCGCCAACCAACTGCAAAAGCAGTTAATGCTGCACCTGCAACGTGCCGGAAAAGTCCCCTGGCAGCCAGTCCCTTGAAACCACGTCTAGCTCTATCCCAGTTTTGTGTGCTTATCCGACCAGTGATGCTGACAGACTTCGAAACCTCTCACGATCCCGGGATAGAGTTGAGCGACAGGACTCGGAAGGCACAACAATCAACCAGCAACACTTCAATGCGGATGGCACGGCTAAACTTGGTGCGTTAGGATTCTACGAGCGATAGATGTCATCGCGTAGGCAAGTCGCTTGAGATGGGTTCTCATC
>CAYQMZ010001164.1:0-1925 GCA_964418725.1 uncultured Pirellulaceae bacterium | reverse complement strand
GTGATGGAACTGGCCGGTGATAATGATCTGGAAGCGTTGGCGGCCGACTACTGCCAGCTCTTGATTGGACCCCGTGATCACTTGCCTCCCTACCAGTCCGTTTGGGAACGCGGTGAACTGCAATCGGAGATTGTCGAATCAGTGCAGGCCTTTGCGGAAGTCTTGCGTTACCAACCCGACGGCTACCCGAATGCGATGTTCGATCATTTGGGCATTCAACTGGACATGATGGGCCAGGTGTGCCTTGTGATGTCCGGCTCGACTGCTAGCGATTCGCTGGAGTTGGGGCGGCAATTCATCAGCCACCATCTCAGTTGGCCGACAGCATTGCTGCGCGGTATTCAGCAGAAAGCCAGCACCAACTTCTATCGCGAATTGGCCAGCACAACGCAGGATTTCTTACAGGCCGAAACCGCGAACTGGCTGTCCAGCGACAATCAGTGACGTTGGAGAATTTAGCCTGGCTAAGCTTTGTCGGTTGCCGAGGGCTTGCTGAATTTGGCTGATGTAGCTGCACGCATGGTCGTGATGATGGCGCCCAGTGCTTCGTGTCGAAAGGCTTTTGTGTCCTTTCTTCGTTGTGCGTTCCAGGCGAGCACTCATGGTCTTGCAATGTTTGACGCGATTTTCGTCGCGCTGCTGTCTACTTTTGGTGTTGTTGTTGGCTCTCTTCGTGCGTTCTAGTGGCGCGGAAGAGGCAACCAGCGTCATGGATGAAATTGAGGTATTCCGTGACTTGATCGATGACCAGAACGAAGTCATCGTCCGACAGGACAGTCAGATTCGTCAGCAGCAGATGCAGTTGGATGCGTTAGAGGCTCGTCTGGAGAGCATCAGCCTCGAGCCCCAGATATTGCCGGATGAAGCCTCGGCCGTGATTGGGTATGACGGTGGTTTTGTGATCGCCGGTCAAAAGAGCAAGCTCGACACAGGTGACGCTACCTACCAAATGCGCATCGGTAGCTGGGGGCAGTTCCGACACAACTACTTTCAATCGGATGGACCGAACGACGACCAGAACGACTTTGACATCGAGCGAATTCGTCTGGTGTTCAGCGGCTACGCTTTCACGACGGACTTTGAGTATTTCTTTCAGCTGGACGGCGACAGCGACTTCAGCGAAAACGTTGACATGCTGGACTACTACGTGACCTACGACCTCGGTCACGACTTGTTCAATTGTGACGCGAAGCGATTTCGGATTCGTTTTGGTAAGTGGAAGATCGGTTTCAACCGAGCTCGTGAAGAGTCGGGAGCTCGTATGCAGTTCTCCGACCGGTCGACGGCCAGTGTGTTGTTCGACTTCGACCGTAGTCTGGGTGTCGGAGCGCTTGGGAGCCTTGGCAACTTGGATTGGCAGTGTGCCGTTTCCAACGGGATTGATACCGGCGGATTTCGCCCAGGACGTGCCGGTCAACTAGATACAAATCTGGCGGTTGCCGCTCGAGTCAACTATGTGCTTAGCGGTGACTGGGGGAAAGATGGTCACGCGGATTTCGACTGGCGCACGACGCCTGCAGTTCGGATTGGAGGCGGTTACACGTACAACAATCGAGAATTGACTGGTGTGCGAGAGTTCGATTTCCCGCGTGTCGTGGATTCGGGCTCGCAATTGGATGAGATCCTGCCGCCGGGGCTGGAGGACTACAATCTGTACATGTACTCCGCCGACTTCAACGTGAAGTACCGCGGGTTCAGCTGGATCACCGAATACTATTGGCGACGGCTGCAGGACTTCGTTCCGGATAGGTTGTTGATGGATCAAGGGTTCTGGATGGAGGCTGGTTACTTTGTGAAGCCGCAGCATTTCCAGGTGCTCGCACGCTGGTCGCGGATCTATGGGAATTCCGGGACGATCGGCGGTCGGGATCGAAGTTCGGATGAGGTGGCGATTGGCTCGGTCTTTTACATTCACGGTCACAACC
>CAYQMZ010001163.1:0-1926 GCA_964418725.1 uncultured Pirellulaceae bacterium | reverse complement strand
GGAAATGAAGGCAGAAGCGGACGCAATCAACATTGCCGCAACATGAATCAAGTTGTCCGTTGCCGTTCCGCGAGCAACCAAAAGTGCTACGCCGGAAATCACAGAGCCTCCGCCGACAAACGCCAAGCCAGCGTTCACCAAGATGGCACGCGACTCGTTAACCAGGTCGGGGAAATTCGTCTGACTGGACACGTCGAAATCTACCGGGGGTCGTCTCGCGAGGATCATAGCATACCCGGTTAAAGTCTCGCATTGCATCGCCCAAGCACCCCACGAATGCCTATTTCTACAGCGTCAACTTGAGAACATCGGGCCGATAATTGAACTCGCGAAACAGCCGGTTTACCTCAAGTGCCCGTTTTAGACTTTCTGTGTACTTTGTTGAGTACTCCATTCGCGGCTAAACGTTAGGCTGCTAGGAATGTAGAGGCATTGGCGGAGCAACGAATGAAGAAACGTACGTACACTCGAGAAACCCTGGAAACTCGAAATCTTCTTAACGCGGCACCTATTGGTGGGGATGACGTTTTTATCATCACCCAAGATGAATCGGCCTTTATTGAAACGTTGCTGTTGAATGATAGCGATCCCGACGGCGACACTTTGCAAATCACCGAAGTCACGGATCCAGCAAATGGTGCGATCAGACAAGTCACACCGACCCTGTTTCGCTACACGCCAGACGCAGGCTTCGCGGGACGCGACTCCTTTCAATACCGAGTTGGCGACGGCACGGACACGGATCTCGTCGATGTAATCATCGCAGTCAATCAGCCAATAGACGTAGACGCTGCTAGGAGCGATCTGCTGGATGACGTACGCGAAATCGCCAATCCTGTCCAACCAGGCAAGATGGTGGCATTTGGTGCTCAGGCACCGGCGATCGCAAGCTATGCAGACGGACTTGAACACGGACCATTGATCGCCGCAGCTGGCTGGGGGCACGGTCGCGTCGTAGCTTTGCCAGATCATCAATGGATCAACATGGCTTCGCAAGGTCCAAAAGTGGATACCGCGCAGTTCTACGACAACGTTATCGGTTGGCTGGGTGAGACAGACGGCGGTGATGCAACGTCCTTAAAGATCGTCACGTACAACTCAGATAGTAACGCGAGCTACCTTCGTGGTCGCGGCTATACGAACACAACAAACGCCAGTAGCCTGAGCACACTTCGTCGCGAGCTTGAGGACGCGGATGTTTTTGTGGCTGGATGGCTAGGCTCCAATCCATCGAACTCGCTCCTGGATGCAACGGCTGATTTCGTTCGTGACGGTGGCGGCCTCTTTGTTGCCGACTATGGCGTTGGCTATCAGTGGTGGTGGCAACGCGACATTCCCGACGCCCCAGGTAACCGGTTGCTCCGAGAGGCAGGTATTGGATTCGGCACGGGCATCATCTGGGACTCGGACCCGATCCGAACAACCAGCCGATCGCAAGGCCATGTCACTGAGCACATTGTCCTCGACGTGTTGGACGACGACACAGGCATTTCGTCACGCACAGTCGAAGAAGCCGGCGCGAGTCTTAGCCAACTCTTCGAAGTACTTCCGCCCAGCGACAATTTGCTGGCCCAGCTCGACACTCACTTCAACGATCGCATCGCGTCGATCAGTCCGACGCCGAGCAATCCCGTCAGCGATCCGTTCGAGCAAGCGTTGCTCTCTCGTGAGATGAATCTGCTTGCCGATTTGCCTCCCG
Source organism: uncultured Pirellulaceae bacterium (assembly GCA_964418725.1). GTDB lineage: Bacteria > Planctomycetota > Planctomycetia > Pirellulales > Pirellulaceae > CAYNJG01. The sequence continues at coordinate 227 of CAYQMZ010001163.1, read as the reverse complement.
CGGAAGTAACAGCACACCGAACCGCAGAAGCTGTCTACGGAGCGATTCCAAGTTCAGCGACACCCACCAACGGATCGTATACCGTCGATGCCGACACGTCCGGCTGGCAATCAACAGGTTTCTATGCTGCCCCCGGCGAGACCGTGTCCGTCACGGTGCCTCGTTCGATCATCAACCGAGGCTACGAGATCCGAATCAATGGACACCGAGACAATATTTCCAGTCGT